>CAXFTV010000415.1:0-4388 GCA_964005845.1 uncultured bacterium | reverse complement strand
GGGCCGCATCGACCAGTGGAGCATCCTGCCCATAGGTGGATTCGAGCTGGAATTTTAAGCCCGGAAGATGCCGCCTGGGACACCGCGGGCTAAACTAAGGAGCAAGCCCCAAAGAATGCAGCGGCGGCTCAGTACGTGGCGCTACCTGCTTTCGCAACCTATTTTATTTTCTTCGACTTTCGCACTCCTAAACCCGCGCCATAACACCCTGGGAGGATTGGCCATCCAGAACGCCTCAAGCCCCAAAGCCGACACCTATGGCCAGCGCTTCACCCTGATCGCGACAGAGATGCAGGATCATTTGGCCCAATTCTCCAGGGAAGTAGAGAACGGCCTGCGGCAAGTGCCCAAACGCCTGCCCTGCCGCTATTTCTACGACCAGGAGGGATCGGCCCTGTTCGAGGCCATCTGTGCGCTGCCCGAATATTATTTGACCCGTACCGAAAAAACAATCCTGGAACAACGCGCCGCGGCCATTGTCTCTAGTTTTTCAGAAGCGATCTCGCTGGTGGAATTGGGAAGTGGCAGCGCTGTCAAGACGCGACTCCTCATCGCCGCATTGCTGCGCCGTCAGGCAAGCCTGCGCTACGTCCCGGTGGACATCTCTCGCACTGCCCTCGAAGAAAGCGCCGCTGGTCTTTTGCAGGACTTTCCCGCGCTGGATATCCTCGCCATTGCCGGCGAGTACCAGAGCGGCCTCGACTACCTCAAAACCCGGCTCCACGGGCCCCGCCTGGTGCTATGGCTCGGATCGAATGTGGGCAATTTCGAACGCTCGGAGGCAGCTTCTTTCCTGGCCCAGGTGCGCCAGGCCCTTTCCTCCCGCGATCGCCTTTTGGTCGGCATCGATCTGCGCAAGGACCGCACCATTCTGGAAAGAGCCTACGACGATAGCCAGGGCATAACGGCCCAATTCAACCGCAATATTCTCGCCCATATCAACCGCGAGTTCGGCGCTCATTTCGACCTGAACCGCTTTGAGCATCGCGCTGTGTACAACGAGGAAAAAGGCCGCATCGAGATGCACCTGGTAAGTGTCTGCAGCCAAACTGTAGGCCTCGATCGGCTGGAACTGGAAGTGGACTTTGCCGCTGGCGAGACTATCCACACCGAGAATTCCTACAAGTACTCCAGCGCCGAGATCCAGACGCTGGCTACCAGCGCCGGCCTGCACCTTGAGCAACAGTTTCTCGATACTGCGGCGCGCTTCAGCGTGAACCTCTTCGCTCCCACCACGAGCTGAAAGGACAAAGGGCGAGCGCCCTATCTACCTACTGGCGCAGGGTCAAAACGGCTCCGCTCGAAATCCGCAGGCGCTTGCGCACCTGCTGCGATATAGTGTCAATGCCCATGTTCAGCAGGGCGGTGAACAGAATCAGAAAAACCGCCTTGTCGAGTTTGTCCTCGTCAATGGCGCTATCGATAAAGAATCCCAGCGTATAGATGCCTAGAATGCCCAAAATTGCCGACTCCCGCATCATGACTTCCCAGCGGTAAAAAAGAAAGGCGAGGAACTGCCCGTAAACGCGCGGCAAAATCTCGTAAAAGTAGCGATTCATCTTCTTTCTAGGGGCGTCCATGCGGAGATTGATCAAACTGGCGTTCTGCCCGGAGAGATAGGCGAGGATGGCGCCGTTGTGCATTGTGATGGCCAGGATCGCAGGCAACATCGAAGGCCCCCAGAGCTGCACGAAGATATAGGCCAGGATATATTCGGGCGTGGTGCGCATGACAATGAGCGCGAAGTGCGAAAAGCGGCCGGCGGCCGGCGCCACGAAGTGGCGACAGATCAGAGGGAAAAAAAGCAGGGTGAACAAACCCGTGCCCACCAGCACGATCTGGGTCAGGAGCAGAGTGTTCCACACCCCCGGCAACACCTCGCCATACAGATTGTGCAAAATCCACTCCCACACCTTGCCAACGGGGAAAGCTAGCTCGTAAGTGCCGTTTAGAAACCCCTCGCGGCGCATCGGCCAGGGCAGTATTTCGTATCCCAGGAAACGCGTGATATTTTCCCAGCTCAGCGAGATCTCCTTGGAGATCAGCACAAAAGACAGCGCTATGTAGAGCAGTACCAATTTAGGTTTAAGCCAGTATTTGAGAGAGCCGATCAGCAGGTAAAAGCTATAGAGGAGCACGGCTGCTTCCGAATACAAGCCCTCGCGAAATGCGGTCTCCAGGTGAAACCCTAGAGTGGGCAGGCCGATGAAGCCCAGAATGGCGCTGGAGCGCAGGGCGCACTCGAACCGGTACGAGGTATAGTTTTTGATATCTGCGAAGACTACCGGCAGGACGCCGTAGAAGAAGCGAGTGATAGACCCGGCCGCCGTCGGCAAGCCCGCCAAAGGCCGCTGATCTGCCTCCTGCAGAATTTCGGCGTAAACCTTGGCGAAAACTCCGGCGTAGGGAATGGCAATGGCCAGAACCCCGCAGATCGGATTCAGGCCGACCAGGGGCAGGAAAATGAAAGCCCAGAAAATTTCGTGGATGGCGCGGACAAAGGCACAGAACAGCCGCACGATTTGAAAGCGAAAAAAAAACGCCAGCGGAATCCCGAATGCGACCCCGAGCGCAATGCCGCAAAAAGCAAATATGATGGTATTGAGCAGGGCGTAGCGAAAAGTGTACAGGACGGGAAAATCAGGCGTCACCGCCCCCAGCAACATGCGGCGAATTTCCTGCCAGGGGTCGAAGGTAATAACTTCGATATCGGCAAGTCCCAGGCAGACCAGCCCAATCCCAAAAAAATAAAGGCTTACTCTCAGCATGCCTGGTACAGGGCTCTAAGAATGCCCTCATCTACCTGCTCGCTGGGCAAGTCGAAGATCATACTGCCCTCGCGCAGGCCAACGATGCGGCCGAAGTGCTTTAGAGCCAGCTGCACATCGTGCATTGCCAGCACGAGAGTCCCGGAGCGCTGCACCAGCAACTCCAGCACCGCCCCCGCCTGGTGCGGATCGATAGCGGAAACCGGCTCGTCTCCCAAAACGGCATCGCCCCCCCGGTAAATGGCCCTGGCCACTGCTACTCTTTGCTGTTGCCCACCCGACAGATTGCTGACCCGCTCGTGTATTTTATCCCGCATCCCCAGGGCCTCGAGCAGCGGTGCGACCTCGGCGAGCGCGTTTTTCCGCGGCCTGACCAGATTCAACAGATTGTAACCCGTCCCGTGCTTGTCGAGCCGACCAATGCACACATTGTGAAATACGGAAAGTTGCGGCACCAGGGCGTAATCCTGGTGGATAAATGCAGCTCGCTGTTGCTGCGTATCGTAGAGCTTCTTGAGCAGGGTGGACTTGCCGGCGCCGCTCTGGCCAATGAGGACGACTTTCTCCCCGCTGCAAATTTGGAGTGAGATATCCCTCAGTACCGGCTCATCTTCGTAGGCAATGCTGACATTTTCTAGTTCGAACATACTCTATTTTCTTGCTTTCTGAGTGGTATTCCGCGCGGTGGTGAGAAAGCTTTTGAGATAGGAGTCTGCCAAGACCGGCGCAAACGCCCTTTTTTGCTTGACGGCAAGGGAAAAAGTAGATGCCTCACGGGGATGGCCAGATTGTTTAAAACTGCGTCCCCCTGCTCTCTGCTCTATGGCAAGAGACTGAAATGAGGGCCAAAAAAAATATCGCGGAAGCGCTCGAAGACCCCCAGCATTTCTAGTCGGCGACGCACTAAAAAAATGGTGGGCTCATATCCTAGCAAAGGGACTGGACTTAGCTGCAACAGGTGCTGCTGCCTCCAAGGGTGAACCAGTGCAGGTCCTCCACCACAACGCCCCCATATAATGCGAAGTCCGCACCTAGAACAGCCGCAAAGCGGCCCTTCAACCCGCCCATTTTCTCCCATCAAAAACCGTCTCAAACAAAGACCAGAAAAGCTTCTCCAGCGCGCGCTTTGACACATCCTACCTGTTGCGCCTCTTCCACGCCGCCATCGCGCAGAGCTCGCAGCACCTGCTCCCCCTGCATTGCGGGCACAGACACCAGGAGCCCCCCACTGGTTTGCGGATCCACAAAGATCTCCTGGTGCCAGATCGGCAACTCTTTTTCAAAGTGCACGAACGCTTCGATCAAGGCCCTGTTGGCTGCATTGACCCCCGTGCTCACCCCTTTTTCGTACATCGCCAGCGCCTCGGACATAATCGGTACGGCGCCGGTGTCGATTTCCACTGCGACAGCGGACCCCTGGGCCATTTCCAGAGCGTGACCTGCCAGACCAAAACCGGTAATATCGGTGGCTGCATGGACCTCGAAATCGACCAGGATTTCCGCCGCCCTTTTGTTGAGCGTGGTGAGGGTCTGCAGACATTCCGCCAGCGCTGCATCCGATACCCAATTCTTCAAATTGGCATTAAAGATCACACCGCTGCCCACGGGCTTGGTCAGAAT
>CAXFTV010000414.1:0-12035 GCA_964005845.1 uncultured bacterium | reverse complement strand
TTTGCGCCTATAGCTCAGCTGGTAGAGCGGCTGACTCTTAATCAGCGGGTCCTAGGTTCGAGTCCTAGTGGGCGCACCATTTTTTTCTTTCACATATAAAGCACTTATAGAAAGGAATGAGTTTTTTTTCTGTAGGTGCTTTTTTTATGCCTGGTGAGTTCTGGTGCCCATATATTGACGCGCCCGGCGCGGTGAGCACAGCCGTTTGACGGCTTACTTGCGCTCGTAGCACCTGCCGCCTGAGCCGCCTTTGCCATTTGGGCAGGGAATGGACCGGCCATGATCGCAGTGGAGTCAGTGGAAGCAATTGGGGCCTCAAATGCGGACTTGGGATATCGGTCTGTTTTTTCCCTTCTCGACCAGTCGTCCCCAGATTCTCTCTTCCCCGCTCCTCCGCGTGAGAAACTCTTCCTCGGCCTGGCGCACTTCTACTAAGCCGACCGGGATATCTTCGTCCATATCAAGAGCCCCTCCTCGCCCTGACTTCAGCGACTGCTATCCAGGCGAAGCGGATGAGGTGGAACAGGAGCGTGCTTACCATCCACAGGGCCACTAGTGCAAACGCCTGAGCTTCTGAGTTGCCGGCGACTCCTGCGCTCAGGATGAGCAAACTTATATTTCTGCGGCAGGCAAACAGGTGGAAGGCAGCGTCCACCGGGCGGTAGTCGAAGAGCTCTTTTTCATATAGTGCCTTAAAACCGCCACTGGCGATCTTGTCCGCCAGGAAGGCCCCGACCAGGAGCCAGGTGGTCAGCGCCAGGGGCGTTTCGCTGAAGAGGTGTCCGCTGCTGAAATGCCATCCCAATGCCACGTACCACATTCCCAGCCCCGGCGCGGCCGCAAGGTGCTCGATATTTCCCATGGCCTCGCTCAGGTGCAGGCTCAGGCGCGCCAGCTTGCCGTCCACCGAGTCCAGAATTACCCCGAACCACGCCACCAGGACCCCGGTTTTGAGATAACCGAAAGCGAAGCAGGGAACGGTCGCCCAGATGCTCAATATGGACAGGATTGTAAGCAAGTTGGGCGACAGCGTAGTCTTGCAGAACTGCCGAGTAATCCAGCGCACCAGGTGGTAATAGCCATAGCGGGCGACCGCATCAATCGCTCCCTTAAAGGTGCGCCGATACATCAGATGGTCGATATAGCGGAGGGAGCCCTGTTCCTGTAGCCGCAGTATAAAAGGCTGCATGTTGAGACGCAGCGCCGGCACATAGTAGTCCATATCTCGAGGGCTGTACACTTGCAATCCCATCTCGTTGAGGTGGGGTTGCACCAGTCTGCCCAGTGCACCAGAGCTCGACTTTGCCGCCGCTGCCAGGCGCGCTCCCAGCCTGTGGGCTTGTTCTGTTTCCAGGTATAGAACTGCCGTGTCCTCCTCGCCCAGCACTGTATTGCCCGGACCTGTCTGCAACTGATGCGTCAAAATGCGCTCGTCGTAGACCACATCGCCCTCCAGCAAGAGGACGGCCTTCTCGGCCTGTTTCAAGGCTTCGTAGATCTGCTGCGGTCCGGCCACTGTGAAAAAAATCAGTTCTACCTGATAGAGTCGGTCAAGGTCCGGTCGCAGTTGCCTGACGCTCTCTTCGGTTTGCGGGGAAAGCCATACATGGACCTGAGAAATGCCCTGCAATGCCAGGGTGCGCACCTGGCGCTCAACCGGATTCATGCCCCAGAGCCAGCGTCCCGCAGCCGGTCGGGTCGCATCGATCCACACCTGCAGTACGCTTCGTCCATCATCGGAAATAGTCCTGTTGCCGGCAGTATTCATCAACCGGTCCCCGATGAACTCAACTCGACAACCGCGCGGCATATACGCTCACAGCTTTGGCCATCCACCGGAGCCATGTGGCGCTCTATGAAGGTGTCGCTGGCTTCTCTGCAGCAATGGGGGGCGTCCAATGCCCGATCCACCGCGGCCAACATTTCGTCAAAAGAGCGGGCCAGCAACCCGCCATTTTGTTCGGGAGGCAATTTCCACACGTAGTCTGCCGAAGGAATCTTTTTGACCCGTACTTTGCCGCGCCTCCATCGGCGCCATAAAAATGCCTCATTGGCCGCTGCCACCGGATAGACATGTATCGATGGCTTTCGAGTGGCGTAATAATAATTCAGAATCGAGGAGAAATTACTGATGATGAAATCGGAAGCCACCAAGTCCAGCAAACTGTCCCGCGCCTCATCCTTGAATTTTATCACCGCCTCCGGGTAATTTGCCACCAATCGTTCGAGTTCGAGCAGATACGCTGGCTCAAATCGCTTTCTGTCGTGCATGCGCAAAATGGGCGCACATTGGCGTTCGGCCATATGGTCGAAAAGTCGCTTTAAGAGTGCGATATCTTCTCCCCAGTGGGAAAGGGCGCGACCGTAGTGCCAGGTGAGAGCAATCAGCCCCACTCGCTTCGCCCCCAACAGCTCTGGATGTTGCTGCAGGGCTTGCTCTCGAGAAATGGACCCACTGAGCAATTCATCGGTAAAAGCGGCACCCAAGCTGCGCAGGTTCTCCCGGGCAAACCCCGACACTGCATTGCGGTGCTCCAAATCGGTCGGACCAAAGCATTGCCAGATGAAGTTTTCATTTGGCTCCATCGCCGAGGCTCCCGATAAGCGCTTGATGCGTTTGTGTATCCTCGAGAACTCCCTTATGTCATTGGGACCTTTCCAGCCAAAGCCATGCCACAGGACAAACAACTTGGGCGACAGCTTCTTTTTGGGGAATTGATTATCCACAATGGTGACGTGGGGAGCAAAATCCCTTACTCGAGGGATGGTATCGGGTGCATTTTTTTCCAGCAATTGACAGGAAACTGGCAACAATTTCTGGATTGGCTGAAGCAAAAATCCCGCCCTGTCTGCCACCACGACCAGCGGCTCAAAGCGCTCGTCTTTGCACATGTATCTCGCCAGCGCCAGAACATCGGCTTGGAATGTGGTAGTCCAAAAACAAACTTTGACGCAGCGATTCATAAGCCATTCATGTCGTCGGGCGTTTCCGGGAAAAAATCCGTTTCATCCGTCGGTAGATCTGTCGCAAAAGCACTTTGTCCTCGGCTTCGAGGCCCAGAAAACCCAGCAGTGAGAAATAGATGCCCAGAAAAGCCGCAGGAGGAGTGAGCGTGGCCCAGATTCCCTCGCCCGGGACCAGGTCGCGGATCAGCCAGTCGGTCAGGGCCCCTCCCAGCGCGGCCACCACTGGCTTGAACTGGGACCGGTGGAAGGGCTGAATATCGTAGACCAGGGAGACCTGCAGGATGCGCACCGCACTGACCATTATCATGGATATAGTAGCTCCCACAGCGGCTCCCACAATGCCATAGATATTAATTAACCAAATATTTAACAAAAAATTGCTCGCCAGCCAGAGGACATTGTTGCACAGGTTCAGTCCGGGTCTGCCCGACATGGCAAGCAGCGGTTCGACCACGGCGAACATTGCCTGCACCATCATGCCTATGCCCAGCAGAAGCAGTATGTTGATTCCCGTTTCGATATCAGTCGGCGACAGTGTCAGAATCCGGTCCCCGGCTACCAGGTTCAGAAGGCTGTCCCTGACGAGCACAATGCCTGCAAAAATGGGCAGATTGATGGTCAGAATCCAGCGGGAGATGACCGAGAAGCGGTGACCTATTTCTCGCTGTTTGTTCCGGTAGGTGAGCTCGCTGACGATGGAACTGAAAATCGGGTCAAAGGCCTGGGGGGCTTTAAGCATCACACTGGCTATGCGCCGGGCCAGGACGTAAATTCCTATCATGTACACCTGTCCTTTGCCGACAAACCATCCCAGCATCAACACATCCAATTGGGTCAGCACACCGTAGATCAAATCCGTCAGCATCACCGGCAAGGAGAAGCGCCCAAGCCTCTTCCAGGGAAGCCCCCTCCTGCCAAATCGGCGCAGGCAATTTTCCAGAGAGAAACAGCGCTGGAAGTAATAGGCGCCCAGCATGCAGATACCCAGCGCCATGGCGAGTTGAACCCAGGCGATGCTTTCCAGATTCGGGACCGCGAAGCCAACGGCGAGTCCTCCCACCAGCAGAATCAGAGGACCGGCAATCGACTTGACATAGACATCGAAGCGCATGATCCGAAGCGCCCGAGTGGCCGCCACGAAAATAGAAGCTGCGGTCATGAACGGCGCTGACCAGGCCATGATGCGCACTGCCCCGGCAATGGGCTTACCGTAGAAGTCAGCCACCCATTCGGCGCTCAGCAGGACCAGTCCCACCGTCAGGGCGCTGGACAGCGATCCCACCGTCAGGGCGGCAGCTATGGACCACTCGACTCGATCTTCGCGGCCGCTGTTCCTGCCCTCCACGACAAAGCGCACTACTCCCCGCTGCAGGCCGAAACCCGCTGCTCTGTTGACGATGGAAACGAGACCCCAGGACAGCGAGTACAGGGCCTGGATCTCCAGGCCGCACAGCAGGGTCACTACCCACAGGAAAGCGCCGCGAAAACTCCGCCCGAGTTTGCCCGCAAAGTTGACCAGGGCGCCGCCGGCCAGATCCTTTATATCTTTCTGGTTTCCGTGAACTGGAGTAACGGTTTCCACAACTGTTTCCTCATTCGCCGCAGGGTCAGTCCACGCCGATCCCTACCTACTACTGCTTTCGAGCCCGGTTATTTTCTCTTCCCCTCTTTAATTCCGTCAAAATCTCTTTGCTCTCATCGAGCATCCGCTCCATGGAGAAGCGCCTCTCAGTGTGCGAGCGGGCATTGTCCCCCAGAGTCTGACACAACGCCCCGTCGTCGAACAAGCGACCGATGCGTTGGGCAATCTCTTGGGGACGCCCTGGATCTACCAGAAAGCCCGTTTTCCCGTCGAGGATCACTTCCGGGATGCCTCCGTGGCGCGTGCCGACGACGGGCAGACCCCTGGCTGCCGCTTCCAGGAAAACGAAACCCAGGCCCTCTACACGGGAGTGGGTCGTGTGGCTGGTCAGCGCGAATATCTGCGCCAGCGCATAGTAATCCTCGATTACATCTTGGGACTGGAAACCGACCAGCAGGATGCTGTCCTTCCTCCCCAGGCGCTGGATTTGGGCGGCCAATGCGTCTTTTTCAGGACCATCGCCAACAATGATGTGGAGGACATCGGGCCGCGTTGCGAGAACCCGATCCAGGGCTTCGATCAGGATTTTGTGGCCTTTCTGCTCGACCAGTCGGGCCACCGTGAGCACAATGCGTCGGCCTGCCAGTTCAGGGTGGTTTTTCCTCGCCCTCAAGCGCGCGGATTCCATGTCGCGCGACATTTCTACGCCCAGGTAGACCACCTGTAGTTTATCCGGGTCAATACCTTTCTGAAGGGCGAGGTCATAGGTGAATCGACTGTTGGCCAGGAGGCGGTCTGAGTGTTCGTAAAAACGGCGCTGCGGGATGCTCTCGAGCCAGGTGCGTGGCGACCTGCCCGGCAAACGGGTGGCGATATCAGTGCCGTGCACGCTGCCTATAACCGGCACATTCAACTCTCCGATCAGGGTGCCGACCACGCGCGTTGCCATTCCATTGGTTGCCCACAGGACATCGGGATGTAGCTCGTCCAGTGCTTGGCGCAGTGCCGCTCGGGCAAATGGATAGCGCAACGGCACAAAGGAATGATGCCCACCTGGTATGCGCCGAACCTGATAACCCAGACTCCCATCCTCAGGGTGGTGGCGAGCATAAGCCGGAGCTATAACAGTGACCTGTACACCGCGTTTTGCCAACCCTTCTGCCAGGGAGGCCGCATAGCGGGCAGTTCCCACGTGTTCCGGCGGAAACCGCATGGCAAAGAAGATCAGATTGATCATGTCAGCGAAAGCCCTTTAATCAGCAAGTGTGCCAAAGGAGACGGCTAATCCCAGTAGCGGGCGATCTGACATGTCCTCGATTGGCTTTTAGCCGCACCGGCCCGAAGGCCCTCCGGTTCGTCATCTCAACGCCCTGGATGCCTTTATCCGCGGCATCGTTGGCAGTAAAAGTACGCAATTGAGCGCTATTGCCAAGTGTATCCCACTTGGCAATAGCCCACGTCGAGGCAATCCTTCACGCGCCTCTGAAAGGGAGCTGCCACGAGTCCCCTCTACATCGGTGCCGCTAAAAATAATGAGGAAATAAGAGTTAAATTCTTCCTTTACCTGATTGGCATTTAGCGTTCTTTGGCAAGTAGTCTGGTAAGGAAGAGCGGCGCAGAAAAGAAAATTAGCGTAACTGGGCCGTTGCGGTGCAGCGATGGCCAGGATGGGAGTGGGCTGGAGTCCAGTACCCCGGCTCGGGACAGTGGGATTTGCCGGGGATTTTGGCCCGGTAGCAGCGGTGCCGCCTAACGGCCCAGCTGGGGGGGGATTTCTCGGATTTTACCTAGGTAGTCCTTCAGGGCATTGCCGTCTTCGGGAAGGTCGAGGACATCGGAGAACGGCCACATATCGCCCTCGAGGAATTCCACCGCCGTCTGGCGTTCCTGAGCGGAGGTGGAGGAACCGGTGTCTTTTATTGCCTGGAGGATTACCGCCGCGGCGAGGCGGCGGTGGCCGTCAAACTGTGAACGATAGGCAGATTTGCGTTCTTTTGCCATTCCGGTCTGTGGTTAATTTCTCGTCTACCTCCCCGGATATGCAGGGGGTGACTAAAAGACGTTTTGCGAAGCCAAATGTTCCTCTTTTTTTTGTGCCTGGCAAAGTTTTTTCAATGAACACAAAAAAGCTATAAGTAAATGCCAACCACACAACCGGTTAGCATTGTTGCCACGGTGCCGCCCAAAAGCGAGCGCAGGCCCAGCCGCGCCAGGTCACCTCGGCGCTCCGGCGCAATACCGCCGATACCGCCGATCATGATGGCAACCGAACCCAAATTGGCGAAGCCGCACATGGCATAGGTGGCGATGATAAAAGGGCGTTGTCCCAGGGCTTGGGGGCCGTCCATATAACGCGCCAGTTCCAGATAGGCGACAAATTCGTTGAGAATGGTTTTTAGGCCCATCAATTCGCCCACCAGCCGTGCTTCCTGCCAGGAAATGCCCATGAGCCAGACAAATGGCCGAAAGACAAAGCCGGCCAGGGCCTGTAAGCTCCAGGTGCCGCCAGCGCTGCCGTTGGCCCAGAGATCAACTTTGCCGACCACGAGATTGGCCAGTGCAACCAGGCCGATGAAGGCAATTAACATAGCCATGATATTAATGACGAGTTGCATGCCTTCGGACGCGCCCCGGGCGGCGGCATCGAGTCCATTGAGGGTGTCGTCGCGCGGTAGCTGTAGCTGAACTCTGGAGGTTTCAGGTACTCCCGTTTCCGGCACCATGAGCTTGGCCACGGCGATGGCGGCCGGGGCGCTGATCAGCGAGGCGGTAAACAGGTGGCCGGCAATATCGGGATGGGCCGATCCCAGGATAGTGGCGTAGATAATCATGACGGTGCCGGCGATAGTTGCCATGCCCACGGTCATCAGACAGAAGAGCTCGCTTTGAGTCATGCGGGTCACATAGGGACGGATGAGCAGGGGAGATTCGGTCATACCCAGGAAAATATTGGCTGCTGCTCCCATGCTTTCGGCCGAGCTGATACCGAGCATGCGTTGCATGAAGCGGCTGAGGTGAGCGATGACCCAGGGCAGGATGCGATAGTGGTACAGGATCCGTGAAATCGAGGCTACAAAGATCAGAATAGCGGCGATTTCCAGGGCGACGATAGGCCCGTATGTCCGGGTAAACTGAGCGTTGGTGATACCGGAGAAAAGCAGTGATTCATTTGCTTTGAGTGCGGTGGCGCGGAGCAAATCAGTGAGGCCGCCGACGATTTGAAAGATATGCTGGCGCAGGGTGGTCTGGATGAGGAGACCGGCGAGGGACAGTTGTAAAAGAGAAGCTAGGGCGAGAGTCTTCCAGGGGATCTGGCGCGAGCGTTGTCCCACTAGCCAGGCAATGCCGAGCAAAGCCAGATAACCGAATGCGCTGTGGACGATGGACATGGAGCCCGAACCTTAGAAGCTTGAAAAGCCGTCTGAGCGCCTTGAAGGGGCGAATACGAGCCCAAAAGTGTAGGGGCGAAAAGCGGGATTGTCAAGATGAAATTTACGCCAGCGCGTTCAGCATAGTCTGGATCACGCCATGGAGAGGCCGATCGGTTGGGATGCACACAGCACCTTCCCAGATCGGTAGCGCGGTCACGGCGGCGGCAAAGTTTTCAAACCAGGGAGAATCATTGCGGGAACCGCGTGCAGCCATGCGCTGGCGCCAGATTTCCAGGGGGGGGGCATCCAGGTGGAGTACGCTCAGACGGGCCGGAGTGATTTTTTGCCGCAGGCCGGTCCACAGGCGCGGGACCGAAAGTTCCGGCCCCCAGCCACCGATCAAGAGCACCAGGCGGGTACCGACCAGATTGTCACAGGCCAGGGCCGTGGGGCCGGCGTATTCGAGGGGGCGCAAGACCTCCCAGTAGTGGTCCGTGCCGTAGGCCATGGAGGATTCGAGGCCGCGGTCCCGCGCCGCCTGGAGAACAAAGCCAGCAGCTGTTTTATCTTTGTCGATGCAGCAGGAATGGGGGATGGATTCTGCCAACTGTGCCGCCGCCGCACTTTTACCCACCCCGGGAGGACCACAGATAATGGCCAGGTGGGCGTGGGCAGAGCCCGCTCGGGCGGCATCCAGAACCGCTTTGACCGTGGGTTCGGGATCGGGTCGGGATTCGGCATATCCTCCACCTAATTGGGCCGTGTCATTCACGCGGATTTAATGCCGTTGTCCTGGGGCTCCCAGCCCACCAGCTCTTTGGCGTTAGAGATGTCCCACTTTTTCTCGCCGCCTTTGGAGACGCCGTAGAAGATACCAAACTGGGGGTGTGGAGCCTCGATGCAGCAGGCGGTAAGCTCGGACATGTCGCGCGCACTGAGCCAGCGATTCAAGCCTGGTTCATAGTCGCTGTTAACCTCGTCGGTATTGGGGAAGTTGGCGATTCGTATGCAGTAGACCGACATGCCGTACTCGTCGTGATAATGTCGTCCCATAGCTTCCCCAAAGGCTTTGCTGATCCCGTACATGCTGTCGGGGCGCACCGGCATGTTCGGGGTGGTATATACATTTTCTCTCTCGTAGAATCCGGTCACGTGATTGGTGCTGGCAAAGATCACTGTGGGAACTTTGTTGATGCGCGCGGCCTCGAAAATATTGTAAGTGCCCTGGATATTGGTCTCCATGATCATCTGGTTGTATAGCGTGCGCGGGGCCCCCCTTCCGGGTACGGCAATACCCAGATGGGCAATGGCATCGACTCCATCGCAGGCTTCTACCATGTTTTCGAAGTTGGATAAATCCGAGACTATTACCTCGTCTCCAGGCTCTACTTCGGGGATCTTGGAATGGAAGAGAAGGCGAAAGTCGTAGCGTTCTCGCAGATAGCGCCGTAGAGCGGAGCCGACCAGCCCTGCGGCGCCGGTGATGAACAGTTTTTTGCGTTTGGGCATGTGCTAGTTTTCCGGTGATATGGGGAATATGGGGAAAATGAAATGGGTCTATATCTAAAACAGCAAGGCAGGATCTGTCAAGGTGGTGGGTGCCGGCGGCGGGACTTCAGGTCGAACAAGGCCATTATAGATGCGAAGATTGGCGTCAGTAACAATAGCGACCAGGCGATCCAGGACTGAGTGCGCAGCAGGAACAGAGCCGGGAGTCCAGTCAGCAGGGTCAACGAGTAGATAACCAGCACGGCAAAGCGGCGGGAAAGGCCGAGGCGGACGAGGCGATGGCTGATGTGGTTTTTGTCGCCCACCCAGGGGGGCATGCCCTTGTCCAGGCGGATGAGAATTACAGATATCAGGTCGTAGATCGGCACTATCAGGATTCCCAGCGGCGCAATCAGGTAGGGTATAGGCGCCCCAGTCCGAGCGAAGTTTTGGCTCAATAGCGCACTCAGACTGGCGGTTATAAAACCTAAAAAGAGGCCGCCGGCGTCTCCCATAAAGATGCTGGCGGGTGGAAAGTTGTAGAGCAGGAAGCCCGCTGTAGTGCCCACCAGGATCAGGCTTAGAGCAGCGGCGGGGAAGTGATTTCCGTGCAGTGCCACAAGGGCCAGCAGCAATTGCACAATGATAGTCATGCCGGCCGTGAGGCCGTCCATATTGTCGAGAAAATTGAAAGCGTTGGTAATAGAGACGATCCAAAAGACAGTGAGGGGTACTGAGATAGAGGCATGGTCGCCCAAGAGCGTGAGACGGAACTCGGGCGCTTCGAATACCAGGACTGTGGCCGTGGTTATTTCGATGAGAAAGCGGGGCAGTGGCGGCAGTCCGCGCCAGTCGTCGATCAGGCCGATGAGCAGGAGAATGCTGGCGCAGCCGAGCAGAATCGAGACCTGTTTGATGCCAGCGAGGAAAAAAGTCGTCTCGAGCATCCAGGAGGGCAGTGGGTGGATACTGGAATTAGCCAGGAGGCGAAGGATGTAAAGCAGGATGAGGACTACGGGTAGTAAAGTGCCCAGGAAAATGGCCACCCCACCGCCGTAGGGCGTGGGGCTTTGATGGGATTTGTGGTCTGCAGTGGCAGGATGATCCACCAGATTGAGTCCCCATGATAGGCGCTTTACTAGTGGAATGACGAGCGCGGTGAGCAGTAAGGGACCTGCTACCAGGGACGTCAGTGCAAAGATATAGGCCATTAGCTGAAAGAGTATCCCGTAGCTATTCGCCGAAGATAATGGGTTGAAAGAAGGCCGGCTGGTGAAATGAGGGGCTCGGTGTATCCACCGGTGCCCAACTACCCCAGTGTGGGTGTGAAGTGGCATCGCCGCATTTGTAGAAATTGGCTTTCCAGGCGGTGCCGGCGCTGGGGCGGGGCACTGAAAAATAGTTTTCGAATAGAGCAAATTGGAGGTGGTATTCGAGGGTCCAGATAGTGGGCTCTGTTATTTCGGGGTCGATAATCTTAGGTAGCGAATGGGCCATGGGGATGGCGGCCCCTTCTGCGGCGCTGACTTCAATGCTCTCCATACCGGATTCTCTTTCGCTCTGGCCAGGACAACGGCGCACCAGCATAGTGCCGCCGCAGTTAACCTCAAAGTTGAAATAGGCATCCGAATCCGGGAGTGGCGAGACAAAAAATTCGGCGCAACTGTCGCGGCAAACCGAGTCCTGGAAGTTTTGTGCGACAGCGCGCACGTAGCGATCCTCGACGCGCCAGATAATGGCCAGGAATTCATCATTATAAAGCAGACGGGCGGCAACGCGAGGGCGGTGACCGGAGTCCTTCCAGGGAAATAGGCCGACCTCGAGAGTTTCGGCGCTTTGCCATTCCGGCCGATCCCAGTTGGCATCCGGCGGTGCCAGAGTGGTTATGCGATTGATAGTATAGTGCATGTCAAACTCCGGGGTGGTTAGATTAGAAAGTAGGCGCGGTCTGTAGCGGTTGGGTCGCAGCACCGGCAAACTTCATATCATATAAGGATTTATCCCTCGGTATGCAAGGAGAAAAAAGATGTGCAATTCGCCGTTTTCGCTGGCGTCGACCATTCGGGTGGTAAATTTGACACAGGTGCGGCTCCCGGGTATCTTACCTAAGAAATTGCTTTACCCCTGGAAGACTTACGGAAAGGCATGACGATTTGATTGGCAGAAAATTATCCTTGGGAGGCCTTCTGGCCTTGCTTGCCTTGGCTGGCCTGGTTCCGCATCCGGCAGTAGCCCAGTTTCAAACCATTTCCACCGACCATTTTTATATTCACTTCATGAGCGGTGCCTCGGGCACTGCCCGGCGGGTGGCCGAGACGGCCGAAGAAGTTTTTGCCCCCATGGCGGCGGCTTACAATTACTACGAGGATTATGCACCCATCCACATCATTGTCCTCGATACATCCGACCGGCTGGGCAATGGATCGGCAGATTATTCTACCAATACCATTATCATCTGGGCGACCAACCTGGATATCGAACTGCGCGGCAGTCACGACTGGATCAAAAACGTACTGACCCACGAACTCGCCCACATCATGACCCTCAATAAGGCGCGCAAGAAGTGGCCTTTCCAGTTTGCCTTGTTGCAGGTGACGCGCTTTGATGCAAATCCGGACATCAGCTTT
>CAXFTV010000413.1:0-2295 GCA_964005845.1 uncultured bacterium | reverse complement strand
CGCCGGCGTCCGTCGTTCCAGCGCGATGCGGAATAGCGAAAGGCGGCATTCCAGGGCGCCGTTGTACAGGGTGTAGGAGCGCCGTGGTCGCAGGCCTATGCGCAGCCGGGGATTGCCGCTGAAGACCGCGGCGTGCCAGTCGGCAAAACGTTGCTTGAGCAAGTGGCCCAGCCGCTCGTAGAGTCCGACCAGTTCGATTTCGTCGCCCATGCGTTCGCCGTAGGGGGGATTTACCACCAGCAGACCTGCCCCGGAATCGGGTGGTTGGGCTGCTCCGAGGTCGCGCCGTTCGATGTGCACCAGGCCCTGCAGGCCAGCGCGTTCGACGTGTGCCAGCGCTGTTCGCACGGCATCCCGATCCACATCGTAGCCGACCAGGCGCGGCAGCTGCTGCAACCCTTTTTGGCGCCTCTCCCGGGCCTCTCCCAGCAGTTTCTCCCACAGTGTCCCGTCGTGCCCAAGCCAGTGCAAAAAACCAAAGTAGTCGCGCTCCAGACCTGGGGCGACATCCCCGGCCATCAGGGCCGCCTCAATGGGCAGGGTGCCCGAGCCGCACATGGGGTCCAGCAGGGGGCCGCCGGCACGGGCGATCTCGGGCCAGCCGGCGCGCTGGAGAATGGCTGCCGCCAGGTTCTCCTTGAGCGGGGCGGTTTTGCCGGTACTGCGGTAGCCGCGCCGGTGCAGGCTGGCGCCGGAGAGATCCAGGCTCAAACGCGCCTGATCGCGCCACAGGTTGAGGTTGAGGCGCAGGTCGGGGTGTTTCAAATCGACTCCGGGGCGGGTGCCGTAAGCCGCGCGGAACTGGTCGACGACGGCATCCTTTACCTTGAGAGCGGCAAAGTGAGTGTGGGTTATTTTTGACTGGTTTGCGTTGCAGTCCACCGCCAGCGAGCCGTCGGGGGATAGGTGGGTGTCCCAGGGGATGGAACTCACGCCGGCGTAGAGTTCGTCGGGGGTGGCCGCCGGAAATTGCGCCAGGGGCAAAAGTATGCGACTGGCCAATCGCGACCACAGGCAGGCGCCGTAGCCGGCCGCCAGGCCGCCGCGAAACGACGCCCCCGCCCGTTCCGCAACTACGTCGGCGACTGCCAATTCCCGCAGCTCCGCGGCCAGCAGTGGTTCCATCCCTTTGGGAGTGGTCGCAAAAAATGTATATTCAGTGGTCATGCTCTCCGTTCTATGATGATAAGGGGCGGATAGCGCACCATAGGCCAAGCTGCTTGGGGGATGATCGGGCGGGCATCCCACTCAAGAGAATGTGCCCACTGACCTTTTGGGGCCGCGTGCAGGACTTTGGCCTCTGGTGTTTTTTGCTGCCCGTCAGCTAAAGTAATCTTTTGCGTGTTCGTTCGCTTTGGGTGATCCAGGAATGCTCCAAGGCACAGAAAAAAATCCCGCCTGGATCTGCGCGTGCGCCGCTGCCGGCACCGACCGGGGTTGCACCGCACGCGACAAAATGTCACCGCTCTATGCCCTTCCGGTCCCCAAGCGCATATATTTGTATTTTGTGAAGAAAATATAATAAACGGCGATATTGAACAGGGCGCGAATTGAGACGCGGCGGTTTGACAAGCGAATTTTGTCAGGCCATCCGGAGTTGGCGAGAACGCCAAGGCCCGTTTTATCGCCTGGGCGTCAAGAGCGACGGGAAAATTCCTCTCGAGGCCACCGCTGCAAGTACTCCGTCCAGAAAAAACAGAGGGAAAAGCCATGTCGAAAAATACTTTCAGAGCCATCGTCGTGCACAAAAGCGATGCTGGCCAGTTTACTCGCAATATCGAAGAAAGGAGCTGCGAAGAACTTCCCCCCGGCGAAGTTCTGATCCAGGTCAAATTCTCCTCGCTCAACTACAAAGATGCCCTCTCGGCTACCGGCCACCCCGGCGTCACTCGCAACTTCCCCCACACCCCCGGCATCGATGCCGCCGGTCTGGTAGAAGAAAGCAACAGTGCTGATTTTGCCGCCGGTGATCCGGTTCTGGTCACCGGCTACGATCTGGGTATGGGGACGCCCGGTGGCTACGGCCGCTACATCCGGGTGCCAGCCACCTGGGTGTTGCCCCTGCCCGTCGGCTTTTCTCTGCAGGAAAGCATGATCTACGGCACGGCCGGTTTCACCAGTGCGCAGTGCATCCACGAACTGGAAGCGGGCGGCGTCACCCCGGAGCGGGGTGAAATACTGGTCACCGGCGCCACGGGCGGCGTCGGCAGTCTGGCCGTGGGCATGCTTGCCCGTGCCGGTTACCAGGTCGTGGCCGCAAGCGGAAAAACGGATGCAGAGCAGTATCTGCTCGAT
>CAXFTV010000412.1:0-7391 GCA_964005845.1 uncultured bacterium | reverse complement strand
GGCCGTGGCCCCGGCCAGGGGGGGCCGCCAGGACCTGCTCTATCTGCAAAGCTCGACCGTCGGCATCGACTGCCAGGTGATCGGCATGCGCTTGTTGCTCGACGGAGTGCTGGACGACGGCCCCGAAGACCCGGAGGACTGGCCCTACCAAAGCGTGCTCGCAGCCATCCAGGACGGCTGGCGCATCATCAGTTTCCCCAACCTGGCACTGTTGATGGACGAGTCGAAAACTTATGGTCTGGGCCACGAATTCATTCTCGAAAAATGGAGGTGAAATCGATGCGTACCCACGACTGCAAACCCACCCTGAGCGACCGGCAGGTGATGCAATTCTGCACCAGGGGCTACCTGGTTCTGGACGGCGTAGTGGAAGAGGAAGTCAATCAGCGCGCGCTGGCCTATCTGACCCGGGACGAAGCCGTCGAACCCATCGCCCTATTGCAGGCGGACTGGTTCGTGGAGGGCGTCCTGCACAACCGGCAGGCCGCGGGCGCGGCACGCTCCCTGCTGGGGGCGCACTTCGTGCTGCCGCACACCCTGGCCAACCACCGCGGCAAATGTCCGGACCCCGAGCCGGTTGCCTGGCACTGCGACGGTTACTCGTGGCACACCATCGAGCTGCGGCACCTGATGATGTTCTACCTGCCGCAGGCGTGCAGCGCGGATATGGGCCCGACCGAATTTGTCCCCGGCAGCCACTTCCTCGAAGCCACCAGCCACCTGGTGCACCACTACGGCAACATCGCCGGCACCATCAAAGCCACGGGCGCCGCCGGCACCATCCTGCTGTGCGAACCCACCCTTTGGCATCGGCGCTCGCGCACCAAAACCGCGGGCCCGATCCGCCACCTCCTCAAGTACCACTGCTGGCGCCAGAGCCCACCCACCCGCGACTGGGTCATCGAAGCGGATTTCGATCCGGGACGCCACCCCGAACAATTCCTCATGGGCGCACCGCTGAGCTATCGCCGCAATATCCAGGACTGCCACGACGCCGCCGAACTCTTCCTGTGGCTCTGCGGCCGCCACCACGAATTCGAACCTCTGGGCGGTCCGGGCTGGCCCTGTCCAACCAATGGAGCACACCGCCAGTTCGGCATCCCCCCCGCGCTGCAAACACCCGGCGCTTGATCCTTCAAGAAAGGCAGCAGCATGACCGCATCCGCAAAACGACGACGCGTCCTCAGCAACGACGACGGCTGGATCATCGGCACCTACGGTCCACCGCTCACTCCGGACCATTTGCGCGACTACATGATCGCGCCGCACGCCGGCTCCCCCATCGACGTTTTTCTGTGGTCCATCGGCGGCCACGAAGTCTACGACTACGAAACCGAAATCGGCGAACTTTTCGGGTCGGGCTACGACAATCTCGACTCCGGCCAGCAGAAGCGCCACGACAATTTGCGCCAGCTGATCGAAGAACACGGCGGTCCCGTCACCCTCATTGCCCAACTGTGCCACGAAGCCGGCCTGGAATTCTTTCCCTCGGTGCGCATGAACGAGCACTACGACATCCCCGAAGACGCGGTAAACTACGGCCGCCTGCGGCGCGAGCACCCCGAGCTGCTCATCGGCCGCCCCGGCGAGGACATTCCCGCGGGCAGTCTGGAGTGGGGCATCCGCACCGGGCTCAACTACGCCCTGCCCGAGGTCCGCGCCCACATGCTCGCGATCATCTGCGAACTCATCGACCGCTTCGACATCGACGGCATCGAGCTGGACTTCATGCGCCACCCGGCCTTTTTCCGCCTGGAGGAAGCCTACGCCAACCGCTACCTGGCCACCGACCTGGTGCGGCAAGTGCGCCAGCGCCTGGATACGAGGGGAGCCGCACGGGGTAAAAAACTCGACCTCGCCGTGCGCGTGCCGCCGACGCTGGCCGATGCGGCCCGGATCGGCCTCGACGCCGGGGTGTGGGTGCGGGAAGGCCTGGTGGATCTGCTCATCGCCGGCGGCGGTTTCCGCCCCTTTGAAATGCCCATCGGAGAATTCGTCGAAGCGGCTCGGGACACGCCCTGCAAGGTCTACGGCTGTCTCGAAGCCCTGGCCGGAGTCCTGAACGAGGAAAAACTCCGGGCCATTGCCCAGCGCTACTGGGAGGCCGGGGTGGACGGCCTCTACCTGTTCAACTACTACAGCCTGTCCAATCAGTGGAAGCGGGAAGTCCTGGGCAAACTGGCCGATCCGGCCACCCTGGCGCGCCTGGACAAGCGCTACGAGCTCGACCAGTCAAGCCGCGAGCGCCCCACCTCGCAGCTCGGCTTCTCGTTCCGCAATGCCATTCCCCTGGCCCAGTTGCCCGTTCTCCTGGCACCGACCCGGGCGGAACGCGGCGCCATCCTGCACCTGGACATCGCCGACGATGTGGCGGGAGCCCGCGCCGACGACGCCCTGGGCACCTGCACCCTGGGCCTGAACTTCGCGCGGCTCAGCGCCGGCGACGAACTCGAAGTCAAACTCAACCAGAGCCCCATTCCCTGGACCAGCGGCCGCACTTCCTCCAATACCTGGACCCACACCGGCTATGATGCCGAGTGGAACAAACACCCATCGAAGCTCAGCGAGACCCCGGTAGAGGGCGACCACATCGACTTCGACCTGGACGGCACCCAGATAAAAAAGGGCATCAACGAACTGGAAGTAAGACTGCTGCGAGCCGATCCATCGCACCCCGGCCCTCTGGACCTCAGGGATGTCCGCCTGTCGATCCGCTACAAATAATCAATATTGCGGCCCGAGTTGGAGCTCGAGGCCCCGCGCCGAAAGAGCATTTTGCCGACCGCCCTCTCGCGGGTGGGCCGGACGGGAAAAGGACGCGCCGGGATGGTTGGGGGCGAATCGCAGAGCCCCCCGGGCGCCCTAAAAACCCAAAAATAAAAAGACAGAGATAGAATGCCCCACGTCCCGACGCCGATCTACGAGCAAAACTGAAAAACCTAATTAGGAGCGCGAATATGAGCTCATCCGCCTGGCAAAAAATCCACCCCCACCTCTTCCTCTTGCAGGACAGCTGCAAGGTCTATGCCCTCCAGGGACCCGAGGGCACCCTGCTGATCAACGCCGGCACCGGCCTGGCCGCCGACCAGCTGGCGGAGGTGGCGCGGGACAAACCCGTCACCGTCCTGCTCACCCACCACTTTCGCGACCACACCGACGGCGCCCTGCGCCTGCACCAGGCCGGCGCCACCATCCTGGGGCCCTACTGGGATCAGGAGTACCTGCTGGATCCGGACCAGCACTTCCGCGAACGCCAGTTCTGGAATTCCTACGACAACCGCTGGGATCGCTTCTCGCCGGTGCGCCCCCTGCCCGTGAGCGGCTGGATGATGGACTACGAAAAGCGCACTATCGCCGGCCTGGAAATCGAAGTCGTGCCGACCCCGGGCGCCACCAACGGCGCCAGCACTTATCTGGTCCGACTCGAGGACCGCTGCCTGGCCTTTGTCGGCGAACTCATCTGCGCACACGGCAGGACCGGACGCCTGGCGCCGCTGCAGTACAACTACAACGACCTGAGCGGCGCCGTCAACCTGTGGCACTCCGCTAACCGCCTGCTCGAAGCCGGGGTGGATATATTGTTGCCCAGCCTGGGCCAGCCCCTGCACGAGCCCATCGCCGCCCTCCGGGCCCTGCGGGAAAACCTGAAACTGCTGGAGCAAATTTCCCCCGGCTTCGCCGACCAGCTGCAGGACCCCGACGAAGACGATATCGAAGAAGTTCTACCCCATCTCTACCGCTCCAAGTACGCCGGTGCCGAGACCCACTTCATCGTCAGCGCTAGCGGCAAGGTCTTGTCCCTGGACTATGGTTACAACACCGCTACTTATGTGCAGCCGGGCAAACAGCACCTTTCGAATCGGCGCCCCTTACTGCACGGTCTGCGAGGACTCAAAAAACACCTGGGAGTCGAGCGCATCGACACCACCCTGGTGACTCACTTCCACGACGACCACGTCAACGGCATCCCCTTGCTGCAACGCGTCTGCGGCACCCAGGTGTGGGCCGGGGCGCACTTTTCCGACATCCTCGAACACCCCAGCCGCCACGACCGGCCCTGCCTGTGGCACGAGCCCATCGCCGTCAGCCGCCACCTGCCCAATGCCACAACCGTCTACTGGGAAAATATCCCCATCACCCTCTACCCCATGTCCGGCCACACCCGCTTTGCCACCCTGGTGTGTATGGAAATCGACGGCAAACGCGTCGCCCATACCGGCGACCAGATCTTCTTCAGGACCGCCAGCGGCATGGCCTTCGAGCCCGGTGCCCCGCTCTTCACCAACCACGTGTACAAAAACGGCCTGGACATGGGCTGCTACAGCCAGGTTCTGGCAGATCTGCGCCGCTTCCAGCCCGAGTGGATTCTGACCGGCCACACCCACCCCTACCAGACCTGCCCCGAATGGTACGCAGCCATCGAGCGCGGCGCCCGCGCCTTCGACGAGGTCCACCGGAGCCTGATGCTGCTCGACGACGACGACGCCCACTTCGGTCCCGAGTCCCAGGGCGGCAAGCTCAAGCCCTACCAGCTGCCCCTGCCGGCGGGGGGGGTAGCCGAATTCACGGGCTGGATCCTCAACCCCTTTCCCAGCCCGCAAAAAGCTACCATCCGCCTGGTTGCGGCAGCGGACTGGGAGAGCCAGGAGCTAGCAGTCGATCTGGGCCCGCGCCAGCAAAAGGCTATCCGCATTGCCATTACCCCGCCCGCGGGTAGCCGCTGCCGCCGCCAGCCCATCGGCCTGGAGCTGCAGGTCGGCGGCCGTCCCTTTGGGCAGGTAAGCGAAGCCCTGGTGACGGTGGGCTATGCGCGCTTTTGAAACGAGCAGGGCGCACTTGAATTCTGCCGCCAGACCCTTGGCCACCTGCCGCAAAGATAAAAATCATGGGGGTTGCTATGCCGCAATGTACGCGCTTGACGACCCTGGCCCGCCGGACTGCACGCCCGCACCACTGGAGCGGCGAAACGACCTTGCCTCCGGCGGAAGAAATCATGGACCTCGGTCCCGATGGCTATATATTTGGATACAGCGCCGAAACCTTTTTCAAAAGCCCCGAATGAGGAGTCTAATAAATGGCAACCTGGAGAAAAAAAATCACCCTAGACCACGCTTGCAGCGCCAATACAGACCAGGCCGATTTCCCCTTTCTGATTGCCCTGGAAGATCCCGCCTGCACGTCCCTTGCGACGGACCGCCTCTACTTTACCCTGGCGGACGGCCAGACGCGCATCCCCCACGAGTTGAAGGACTACGACCCGAAGCGCGGCGCCCTGCGGGCCTGGGTGCGCATCCCCCTCCTAGCCAGCAGCACCGATACCGAAATCTACCTCTATTGCGCCGCCGCTGAGCAGGAACGCCACCCCGATGCGGTGTGGGACGAGCACCATAGAATCGTCCAGCACCTCGGCGACAGTGCCGATCCCGACCTGCAGTTGCCCCACAGCGAGGCGCTGGACGTCGACACCGCCCTCACCGTGCAGACCTGGGTGCACAGCGACACCTACCAGGCCGAGGCCATGCAACCTCTGGTCTCGAAGTGGGAACCGCTCGCCACCTTCGACACCTTCAGCAGCCACGATGCCGACGGCACCGACGGCCTCGCGTCCAGGGGATTTTTCGGCGCCGTCTTCGACGGCCAGTACGTGTACGGCTGTCCTTCGCGCAGTGAGAACGAGCGCACCGCAGTACACGGCGTCGTCCTGCGCTATAATACCCTGAAAGATTTTCGCGATCCAGCGGCCTACGAGGCCTACGACGCCGGCCACACCGACGGTCTCCTAACCCGCGGCTTCTACGGCGGCGCCTTCGACGGGCGCTACGTCTACTTCAACCCGCGCGACGATGGCACCACCCACCACAGTCGCTTCCTGCGCTACGACACCCATCAGAATTTCAAAAGCAGCGCCGCCTGGGAAGCCTACGATGCCGGTCTGGCGCACTCGTTCCAGGGCCTGGCCTTCGACGGACGCTATCTCTACTGCTGCCCCGGCTACACCAAAGCGGCGGATATGCCCTTCGGCGACGGCCAGGCCAGCGGCAAAATCATGCGCTTCGACACGCGGGCCAACTTCAAGGAGGCCACGAGCTATCAGACCTTCGACGCGCAAACCCTTGGCTCCGATGTCGTCTGCTTCGACGGCGCCGTCTTCGATGGGCGCTATATCTACTTCATCCCACTGGACAGGGGCATCGCACTGCAGTACGATACCAGGGGAGATTTCGGCCATGCGGCCAGCTGGCGCACCTACGACGCCGGCCGTTCCCTGGGCATGGGGGCCAATGTCGGCGCCATTTTCGACGGCCGCCATATCTATTTCGCCTCCTACAGCAATAGCACCATGGTGCGCTACGATACCCGCAGCGACTTCACAGCGGCCGCCGCCTGGGACGCCTACGATGCCACCTGCACCGACGGCCTCGATACCGGCGGTTTCGACGGCGCTTTTTTCGACGGCCGCTACGTCTATTATATCCCCTTTACCCGCCAGGTGGGCCCGGACGCAGAAAAGAGCCAGTTCCACGGCAACTACCTGCGCTACGATACCCGGGGCGACTTTCACGCCTCGCAGAGCTGGACGGCGCACGACGCCGGGCGCGTCGACGGTCTGCATACTACCGCCTACAACGGCGGCGCCTTCGATGGCCGCTACCTCTACGCGGCCCCCTGGCGAGGAGACCGGGACGACAATCTGGCCCACGGCCGCATCCTGCGCTACGATACCCTCGGAGAAAACGGCTCCTTCAGCCTGCGCTACTGCGACTGCGGCCACAACGGCGGGCTCTGTGCCGCCGTACCCGGGCCCAGCTTTATCGTCAATACCACCACCGGACCTCTGAGCATAGCCGCGCACCAGGTGCTGACGCCGGGCTGGCACCACCTGGCGGGCGTGTACAGCGGCAAGAGCATCAAGCTTTTCGTAGACGGCGTGCTGGTGGGCGAAAGGAGCGGCTCCGGTCCCATTCAGGCGAGCGCGACGGCCGTATCTATCGGGCGGATCGCCGGCGGCGCCGCACATTTCAAAGGCGTCATCCACGAACTCAGGATCGCGGCCGTGGCGCGCAGCGACGACTGGATCAAAACCGAATACCGCAACCTGGCCAACCCCGCCGGATGCATCCGCGTGGGCGCGGCAGAGCAGCTCGGCTGAGCGGGGCCGGGGCCGCTTTCCAACACCCTGCGCCCTCCGACGGGACCATAGGGCGCAGGGTGTTGGAAAGAAAGTCTGTGGGCACACCTGCTTCCAAGGTCCTCTTCTTGGATGCATCGAGTTCCTTCAATTGGTGGAAGGCTCCAACCCGGGTGACGCCGTACCGCTATGTGGGGTCGGATAGAACGCTCCGAAACTACGGCCACCGCGTGCTGAATCAGCGATCGTCTTCCACCTTCCT
>CAXFTV010000411.1:0-4400 GCA_964005845.1 uncultured bacterium | reverse complement strand
TGGAGCGAGCGGGAGCAAAATTACGTCGACGCATTGCGGCCCCTTTTTAAGGGCCGCGGCAGTCCCCAGAGCCGGAGGGACTTCGCCGTGGCCATGCAGGGGCTTGCGGCGCGCTACCCGGACGATGACGAAGCTGCGCTTTTCGCCGTTCTGGCGCGCATGAGCGCGGCGCGAGTGAAAGGGGGATTTACCTGGGACGATGCCAGCTTTGTAGAGCCGCTAGCGGCCATTCTGGAGGAGATCTACCAGCGCCGCCCGGACCATCCGGGCGTGGTGCATTATCTCATCCACGTTTACGATTCGCGCACTTTTGCCTCCAGGGGAGTGGAACTGGCCCGGCGCTACGCCCGGCTCGCTCCAGCCTCGTCTCACGCCCTGCATATGCCGAGCCATATTTTCCGCTGGTTGGGCATGTGGGCCGAGATGGCCGCTTCGAACGAAGATGCCTACGCGGCGACGGTGCAGTGGCAGGAGCACAGCGGGCGACCGCTGCACAAGCGCGATTTCCACACCCTAGACTGGCTGCTGGATGCCTATCTGAGGCTCGGCCGTTTGCAGGATGCGCGCGGCGTGCTCGACGAACTCGATGTGGTTGCCGCCAGAGCCAGGCAGCGGGGTGAAAAGCTGGACCTCATCCCCTATAACGCCATTATGTTCAAGAGCCGTTTCCAGCGAGTCGCCCTGGCTCTGGGCCGCACCGATGTGCGCCTACCGGTGAAGGAAAAAGTCGATGTCGCGGCGATGCCTCCGGGCAAGGGGGCGCGTTTTATCGCTTATCGGGCCGCGGTGGCGGGTCAGGACTCGCTGTTCCGCGTCGCGGCCAAACAGGTACTGAGCTACACCCGCATACCAGCCCTGGCGCGTTTCAAGAATTATCTCCAGGCGGTGGCCCATCATCTCGAAGCCGTCCACGCCCACCAACGCGGAGATATCGCTGCCGCCCTGGCGGCGGCGCGCCAGGCGATGGAGGGCGAGCGGCGGGAAAAAACCCCGCCCGACATCCTTGGGACCGAGCTCTATGCCCAACTGCTGCTGGAAAGGGGAGAGGCCGAAAAAGCCCACCCGGTATTTGTCCGGCTGCTGGAGATGCGGCCCCGCAATCCGCAGTACCTGCTGGGGCTGGCGCGAGCCAAAGCCGCGCTCGGCAGAGGACGAGAAGCGCTGGCCGCCTATCGCGAACTCCTCGCTATGTGGAAGGACGCCGATGCCGATCTGCCGGCGCTCAAAGAGGTGCGGGCCTTCGTGGCGCAGGGCGGCGGACAATGAGATTTTCACCGCGTTTTTGGCAGGAAAAAATTATTGAGGGAGGGATCATATGAAAAACTTTCGACAGCTGGTGATTTTGAGCGCATTTCTGGGCCTTTCCACAGCGGGGATAGCCGCTGGCGATACGCCGATTTCCCCACTGCCCGGTACCAACCTGGCACTGGGGAAGTCGGCGGTATTTTCTCTCGATCCCAATTATAGTCTTTGTGCCGGTGATGACGAGACGGATCTTTTCAATGGCCGTTTCTGGCAGCCCGGGGCTACCGGCTTCTGGACCGACCGGGGTACTGTGGGGTGGCTTTTTGGCAGAAAACCCGGTGTCCTCGTCAGCGTCGATCTGGGAGCGGTTCATCCTATTGATACGATTGCATTCGACACTGCGGCGGGAACTTCCCAGGTGACCTTTCCAGCGGCACTCCTCGTCTATGTCTCAGACGATGGCGAGGAATGGCACTACGTAGCCGATATAATTAACGAGGCCATACCCCAGGATCAGTTTTTACGCCACCGCTTTGTCGCCGCGGATCTGCAAACCCGGGGGCGCTATGTAGCGGTGTACATCGCCAAGGGGGGATTCTTTGCTTTCGTGGACGAAATCGAGATAATGAAAGGCACCGGCGCAGCGGCTGCCCTTTCCTTCAAGCATGCCCCTATTGCCCGAAGCGCGCTCGAAGACGATGCCTTAGGGCGCGCGGAGGGTGCTGTGCAGAAGAATATCGACCTCTATTTTGTCCAGGCGGCGCGCGATCAGCTGATGGCCATGGAGGTTGCACCTACGAGCGCTGTCTGGCCCCAGCTCGAAGCCCTGGAGCGGGAAGTTTTCGCCAGCGAAGGAAGGGAAGAGGTGGATTATTCCAGGGGGCTGCCCCATACCCGCATGGGCCGCCGGATCTGCGAAACTATGGCCGCCCATTTCGGGCGCGGCGACGATCGGTCCGCGCTCGTCTGGCGGCCGACCGACTCGATGTGGTCACACCGGACCAATCCCTTTGCGCGCCCAGCGAAGGCAGAGGTACCCCAGTTACACGCCGACATGATGGTGGGCGAATACGAGCCCGTTGCTTTCAATGTGTCCAACAATACCGATGCAGCGCTTAAAGTTGAGGTCGAGGTAGGGGTGCTGCAGGGGGTCGGGGAGGCGCAAAGCTGGCCGCAGACGCAGATAGAAAAACTTATCTCGACCCACGTGGTTGGAAGCGGATTTCTGTTTTTCGACGACGCCCTGCCGCCGCTGGGAGATGAGGCCTTCATTCCGCCCGGCATGACCCGCCAGGTCTGGGTGGTGCTGCACGCTCGGGGGCTCATGCCGCAGGATTACGAGGGCAGGATTGTGGTAAGGGTTGGCGATGACCGCTTTGAACTGCCGCTCAGCGCCACCGTATATCCGGTGGAAATGCCGGCGAATCCAACCTATACGGCCCAGTCGTGGGGCTATTTCACCTGGAAACCTTCCAAGGGATACGAGCGCCAGGCCGCCGCCGAACTCGAGCGTTGCTACAGCAACGCCCACGTATTACACCATGCCTACATACCCTGGCCGAAGGTCGACCCGGAGAGCAAAAAACTGGTTCGTCCGATTGAGGTCGATTTTGCCAAATTAGACGAGATGCTCGCCTATCGGCCCTACGTCAGACAGTGGTTGCTATGGCCGGGATTCGAATTCGGTTTTATGAGCCTAAATTACCAGCGCGCTACCGATATGCCCGAAATCGGCAGCGCCGAGCACGAAGCTATGTTCAAGGAGTGGGTCCGACAGATCCGCGACCACATGCAGGCCAGGGGCTTGGGGACCGACAAATGGGCTTTTTACTGGGTCGACGAACCAGGAGACGCAAGCTTCGAGAAATACATTCTGCCCTCCTCGAAGCTTGCCAAAGAGGTCGATCCGACGATCCTCATCTGGGAAGATCATCAGATTTCACTGGAGATGCTGGAAAAATACCCCGATGCCATCGACATCCACTGCTGTCCATTGAAATACTATAGAGAAAATCCCGACATCCTGGCCTACGTGCTGGCGGGGAAACACCCTGGAGTCCACTACATTGCCAGTAGCTCAAAGGGCGAAGATCCGCATCAGTATTATCGCTTGCACCACATGGCCGGAGTCGAGTTGGGCCTTGATGGCGCCGGCATGTGGGTGTGGGGCGATGACGGCGGGCAGTTCAACGACTACGCCGGCGGTACTAGTTATGGCATGGTCTACGCTTCCCCCGAGGGGCCGATCACCGGCAAGCGGAGGGAAGCCTGGCGCGAGGGCATCGAGGACGTCGAATTGTGGCGCCACCTTGGCGCATTGGCAGCAGAAAGCGGCGATGCCGAGCTGCTCCAGCTCCATCGGGAGGGCCCCTCTCAGCTGGTAAACCGGCAGGATGGGCGCGCCGATCTGGTGCAGGTCGATCTGCACAGCGGCACGCCGGCGCAGTTGCTGCAGGTGCGTTTGCAGGTGCTCAAGGCATTTGCCGGGGCCAGCTCGAAATAAGGGGATGCCCCATGAATTTTAGGCAACAAGCTATCCACTACAAAACCTTTGGCTTGCTAGTTCTGCCCCAGGCTTTCGCCGCCGCTGAGGTTGCTGCAATTCGTCGCATATTCGATATATTGCTGGCTGAGGATCGCGGCGGAAAACCCTTTTCGGGCGAGCGGCGCCAGACCTTGTTCGGGATTGTCGAAAAGCATCCTTTGCTGACGCAGCTGGTCGAGGATGATCGCATTTATGCCACCGTGGAAAATCTGCTGGGTTCGGGTTTCAGCTGGCTGTGCTCGGAGGGCAATCTCTACATTGGCGATACGCCCTGGCATCCGGATGGCGGCAGCACCCCTGATTTTCCCTTTATGAAGGTCTCGCTCTACCTGGATGAGCTCGCTCCGGATGGCGGCTGTCTGCGCGTGATTCCCGGCTCCCATCGCCTGCCCCTGCACGGGGAACTTCGGAATCTGACTGAGCGCCAGGGCGAAGTCGACGGGGCAAAGTCCAAGCTCGACACCGCCGCAGCCGAAGTGCCCTGCTGCTATCTCCCAGCCCGGCCCGGGGATGTTTTTTTCCTGGACATGAATATGTGGCATGCCTCCTTTGGGGGGCGAGCCGGCCGCCGCCACCTGGCGCTAAATTTTACGCCCCCACCGGTCGAAGC
>CAXFTV010000410.1:0-8422 GCA_964005845.1 uncultured bacterium | reverse complement strand
GCCCCCGCCTCCGGCCGCATGGCCGTTGCCGAAGCCATCACCAATATCGCCGCCGCCCACATCGGCCCCATCGGCCGCATCAAACTTTCGGGCAACTGGATGTGCGCCTGCGGTGAAGCCGGCGAAGATGCTCGCCTCTACGATACGGTAGAATCCGTGGGCATGGAATTCTGCCCGGCTCTGGGGGTGTCCATACCAGTGGGCAAGGACAGCCTATCCATGCGCGCCGTCTGGGAAGACAGCCGGGGCCAGGACCACAAGATCGTCGCCCCGCTCAGTCTGGTTATCTCGGCCTTTGCCCCGGTAGAAGACGTCCGCCGGGTGGCCACTCCGGACCTGAAGAAAAAACCCGACACCCGGCTCCTGCTGCTGACTCCGGGGGGGTTAGAGCACCGCCTCGGCGGTTCAGTGCTGGCCCAGGTCTACAACCAGGTGGGCAACCAGAGCCCGGACGTGACGCCACGAGATCTGCGCCGTTTCTACGACGCCGTCCAGGATTTACTGGCCCGGAATCTAATCCTGGCCTATCACGACCGCTCGGACGGCGGCCTTTTCACCACAGTGGCCGAAATGGCCTTTGGGGGCCGCACTGGTGTGGAACTGGACCTCAGCCCCCTGGGCTCCGACCCGTTGGCCGCACTCTTTGCCGAAGAAATCGGTGCCCTGATCCAGTATAGCGCCGCGCAAAAAAAAGAAATTCATCAAGTCCTGGAGAACCACGATCTCCAGGACGAGGCCCACGAGGTAGGCCAGCCCACCAACTCGGGCCAGATCGCCGTTTTGCACCGCGGCGAGACCCTTTTCAGCCGGTCTACCAATTCCTTGCAGCAGCTATGGTCCGAACTGACATGGAAAATGCAGAGCCGGCGCGACAACCCGCAGTGCGCCCTGGAAGAATTCGAGAACATCGCCGACCGCCGCGACCCCGGCATGCAGTTTGCCCTCACCTACCCCCTCCAGCCTCCCCGCATCGGAGGCACGCGTCCCCGCATTGCCATCCTGCGCGAACAGGGCATCAATGGCCAGGTAGAAATGGCCGCAGCTTTTGACGCAGCCGGCTTCGACGCCGTAGATCTGACCATGACTGACCTGCTGGCAAAGCGCTCCCACCTGCGCGATTTTTGCGGCCTGGTAGCCTGCGGCGGTTTCAGCTACGGCGATGTCCTGGGCGCCGGCGCCGGCTGGGCTCGCTCGATTCTCTTCAACGAAAACCTGCGCGAGATTTTCGCCACCTTCTTTGCCCGGCCCGACACCTTTGCCCTGGGAGTATGCAATGGTTGCCAGATGTTCTCCCACCTGGCCGAGTTGATTCCAGGCGCCGAACTCTGGCCGCAGTTCCTGCGCAACCGCTCCGAACAGTTCGAGGCCCGCTACGCGACGGTAGAAGTGCTGGAAAGCTGCTCGATCCTGCTCACCGGCATGACCGGTTCACGCCTGGGCATTGCCTGTGCACACGGCGAAGGTCGTGCTGTATTTGCCGCCGATGCCGCCAAAGAAGCACTGCAAAAACGCCAGATCTGTCTGCGCTACGTGGACAACTATGGGCGGCCGACCGAGCGCTATCCCTTCAACCCGAATGGCTCGATTCAGGGCATTACCTCTTTGACCACGACCGATGGCCGCGTCACCATCATGATGCCCCATCCCGAGCGAGTTTTTCGCATGGTGCAGCTATCTTATAAGCCGGAAGACTGGAGCGGTGAAGAGGGGCCCTGGCTGCGGCTCTTCCAGAATGCTTACGATTTTGCCCGCCAGAGTTAGTGGAACGCGATGGGATTGGACGCATCGGCGAAACGGAATGAGCACTTTTTATTTTTTGTGAAACTCGGGGTATTCTGCCCACTCCATCGATCGGAGCTTTCCGAACTCGGGTGCCTAAAATTCGCTCCCGGCTTCGATTTCTAACCTGCCAATGAAACGTAAAATCTGGCGCTTTCTCTTTCTGGGATCGGCACTTTTTTTTGCTCTGAGTTATGCTATTCTGGCACTTCAATTCCAGCCTGTTGCACCGCATCCTTTTTTTGCCAAGGACAAATTTCAAGTGATGGCTCACCAGGGCGGCATGGGTCTTGGGCCGGAGAATACGCTCTTTACTTTTGCACGCGCCGTGGCTCTGGGGGTGGATGTGCTGGATATGGATTTGCACCAAACCCGGGATGGCATCCCGGTCATCCTGCACGACAGCACCGTGGACCGGACCACTAATGGCAAGGGCCAGGTAGGTACTCTGACCCTGGACCAGCTCAAGGAGTTGGATGCCGGCTATCACTGGTCTGCGGACGGCGGTAGCACCTTTCCCTTTCGCGGCCGGGGAATCACCGTGCCCACCCTGGAAGAGGTGCTCAAAAATTTCCCCGACCAGCGTCTGGTCATAGAAATCAAGCGGCGCGACCCGAGCCTGGCCACAAGCTTGTGCCATGCTCTGAACGAATTGGAAAAAACAGACCAGGTGCTGGTGGCTTCCTTTAGCGATGCCACCATAAAAACCTTTCGGGCAGCCTGTCCGGACGTGGCCACTTCGGTCGCTTACCTGGAAGCCCTGTGGTTCTTCTGCCTGCACTGGCTCTACCTGGACGCAGCTTTCCAATCAGACGCCCAGGCCTTGCTGGTGCCGGAGCATTTCGGTCCTCTGCGCCTGGTGGACCAGCGCTTCGTGCGCACGGCGGGGAACCACAATATGGCCGTCCACGTCTGGACTGTAAACGAAACCAGCGCCATGCGCCGCCTGCTTGGCCTGGGCGTGAACGGTCTCATCACCGATCACCCCGAGCGCTTGCTGCGACTTTTGCAGGATGGGCATGCGAAAATCGAAAAATAGCTACAGCTCCCCCGTCGCACGAGCTATTGTAAACAATTGCCCCTCGGGACCGGAGCACATCCAAACGACGGGCCCCAAAGCCCTCTTTGGCGACGCGCTGATTTTGTGCAACAACCACACAAAAACCAATGAGCTATGGACTAACTGGAAGAACAAAACATGAAAAACCCCATCCTCGCCGTGCGCAACCTGACTAAAACCTACGACAGCGGCGGCCAACCACTCACCGTATTGCACGATGTCTCCTTTGCCGTCGAGGCCGGCACCAGTTGCGCCGTGGTCGGCGCTTCGGGCAGCGGCAAGACCACTCTGCTGGGCCTGTGCGCTGGCCTCGACGAGCCCACCTCCGGCACAGTTGCGCTCAACGGCATTGCCATAAACCAGCTGAGCGAAGATCAGAGGGCCCGTTTTCGCAACGAACAAATCGGCTTCGTCTTTCAAAACTTTCAGCTCATCCCCACTCTGAGCGCTCTGGAAAATGTCATGGTCCCCCTGGAGTTGCGCCTGGCGCCTCGGGCACATAAACGCGCTGCCGCATGGCTGGACCGGGTGGGACTGGGCGACCGCCTGGGACATTACCCAGTACAACTCTCGGGTGGTGAACAGCAGCGCGTCGCCCTTGCCCGGGCCTTCGTAAACGCCCCCAGGATTCTATTTGCCGACGAACCCACGGGCAATCTCGATGCCGAAACCAGCCAGAAGGTAGAGGATTTGCTCTTTGAACTGAATCGCGAGGCCGCTACCACTTTGATCCTGGTCTCCCACGATCTGGAACTGGCGGGCCGCACCCAGCGCATTATTCGCCTCCGGGGTGGAGCAATCACCGCGGATACAAACGCGGAAGTGAGTGAACCGTGAACCCGCACCCGGATACCGGTCCACAAAACACCGCCCTTCGGCATCTCCCGAATTTCCGCTGGTTGATAAAAATGGCCTGGCGCGACAGCCGCAATCACCGCAAGCGTCTGCTGCTCTTTGTCTCTTCGATCTCCATCGGCATCGCCGCGCTGGTGGGCATGAGTACCCTGAGTGCGAATATGCAGCGCAGCGTTGACGTCCAGGCCAACACCCTCCTGGGGGCGGATCTGGTCATCAGCGGCAACCAGCCCTTCTCACAGGAGACCGAATCGCTTCTGGCCGGCCTGGGCGGCGACCAATCCCGCCAGGTCCGCTTCTCCTCCATGATCCACTTCCCCAAAAGCGAGGGCATGCGCCTGGTGCAGGTCCGCACCCTGGAGGGCGGCTTTCCCTACTATGGCAATTTCGAGACGGCCCCGGCGTCTGCGGCGCGCGATTTTACTCAGGGCCGCAACGCCCTGGTCGACGAAACCCTTATGCTCCAGTTCGAGGCTGCCGTGGGTGACTCCATCAAGGTTGGCGCCCTGATGTTCCAGATTGCCGGCCGGCTGCAGAAAATACCCGGCGAAACCACCATGGCCAGCAACCTGGAACCACGGGTCTACATCCCCACCGCCTACCTGGAACAGACGCGCCTGGTGCAGCAGGGCAGCCGGATTTCCTACCGCACCTTCTTCAAGTTCCCAGAAAAACGGGATATAGAGGCACTGGTCGATGGCTTGCAGCCGCACTTTGAAAAGCACCACCTCGACTACGAAACCGTCGCCAGCCGCAAAAGCAATATAGGTCGCCCCCTGCGCAACCTCTATCGCTTTTTGAATCTGTCCAGTTTTATCGCCTTGTTGCTGGGCTGCGTCGGCGTCGCCAGTTCGATCCACACCTATACAAAACAGAAACTGAATACTATTGCAATTTTGCGCAGCTTGGGAGCCGGTGCTGGACAGACCCTGGGCATCTATTTGATCCAGGCTAGCACCATGGGGCTGGTTGGTGCGGCCATCGGTATCATCGTCGGCATCGGAGTAGTAGCTCTGCTCCCCATCGTGTTGAGCGATTGGCTGCCGCTGGATATCGACTTTGAAATATCCGCCATTTCTATCCCATCTATGGCCAGAGGTTTATTCGCGGGACTGGGCATGGCCGCTGCCTTTGCCTTGCTTCCGCTGCTGCGAATCCGCAAAGTTTCGCCTTTAATGGCGCTGAGAACTTCTATTGAAGAGACTTCATTGCGGCAAAGGGATCCCCTCCGCTGGCTCCTTTTCCTGTTGATCGGCCTGGGCATCGGCGCTTTTGCCATTACCCAGACTCGCACCTGGGTACACGGGGCCGGGTTCGCCGTGGGACTGGTGGTGGCCTTTGCCCTGCTGGCTCTGGTGGCCCGCACCACCATCTTTGCCGCCCGCCGTTTTTTTCCGCTATCCTGGAACTTTATCTGGCGCCAGGGCCTGGCCAATCTCTATCGCCCCAATAACCAGACCCTCATGCTGGTTTTGGCCCTGGGCCTGGGCACATTCCTCATCGCCACTCTCTACCTTTTGCAGAGCGCTCTGCTCAGCGATATCGCCTCGATCACCAACCAGGACCAGCCCAATATGGTACTCATCGACATCCAGAATGACCAGGTGGAAGCCGTCGCCGACCTGGTGGCGGAATTTGATGCCCTCCTGCTGCAACAGGTGCCGGTAGTACCCATGCAATTGGAGAGCATCAATGGCCGATCTGTCCGGGAGATACGCGAGGACCCGGAATCCAAGGTCTCGCGCTGGGCCCTGAACCGGGACTACCGCTCCACCTATAGAGATCACCTGACCGATACCGAAACCCTGGTAGAAGGGCAGTGGTACGGGACGACGAGAGACGATACGGTTTTCATTTCTCTGGACCAGAACCTGGGGCGCAATTTAAAGGTGGAACTGGGAGATGAAATCACCTTTGATGTGCAAGGTTTTTCCATCGCTACCAGGGTCGGCAGTCTGCGCTCGGTCAACTGGCGCCGGGTGCGCCCAAACTTCATGGTTCTGTTCCCCGCCGGAATTCTCGAGGAGGCGCCGCAATTTCACGTCTTCGTGCTGAACTGCACTGCCAAAAAAGAAAGCGCCGCTCTACAGCGCGCTCTTGCGGACCGCTTCCCCAACGTTTCAACCATCGATCTGCAGCTGATTCTGAAGACGATAAATACTATACTCGACAAAGCCTCATTAGTTATTCGCTTCATGGCCTTGTTCAGTGTCGCCACAGGTTTGCTGGTTCTGCTGGGAGTTATCACCAGTAGCCGCTACCAGCGCATGCTCGAGAGCGTGCTCCTGCGGACCCTGGGAGCGACGCGCCGCCAGGTGGTAAAAATAATGTTGCTAGAATACTTTTTTCTCGGCACTCTGGCTGCCTTTAATGGTCTGCTGCTGGCCCTGGCCAGCACCTGGGCGCTGGCTTTTTTCGTTTTCGATATTTCCTTTGCACCCGCTCTTGCACCTCTAGGCGCAATTCTGCTTATAGTGGTAGGACTGACCATGGCGGTGGGCTTGCTCTGCAGCCGGGGCCTGCACGACAGACCGCCGCTGGAAGTATTGCGCACGGCGGAATAGACGGTGAAAACTGGGGCGATGGACGGCGGGATCAACCGAGGGGATGGGCAAAATGCTTTCGCTTCGCTAAGATGCGGATGATGGCGCGATGTAGCCGCTCACGGCTCTTTTGACTCTTGGGATATTGCCTTTGCCAACAAAGGCTCCAGCACCTTCCACACATTCTCCGCCACAATTTTGTGCCCCTGAGATGTCGGGTGGATACCATCTGGCAGATTCAATTCGGGCACTCCGCCTACGCCCTCCAGCAAGAACGGGATGAGAGCGGCGGCGTTCTCTTTTGCCAGAGCTGGAAACAGGCCCTTGAACTCGGCGGTATATTCAGGTCCCAGATTCGGCGGAATCCGCATGCCGGCAATGACAATCTGCATTTGCGGGTACTTCTTTTTGGCGCGCTCGATGATGGCCTGCAGGTTTTCCCTGGTCGTGCCCAGGGGAATGCCGCGCAGACCGTCGTTGGCGCCCAGTTCCAGCACCATAAAATCGACCTTGCGCTGCAGCACCCAATCGATGCGGCGCAAACCCGCAGCGGTGGTCTCCCCGCTCAATCCCGCATTTACCACTTTAAAAGCCCAGCCCTGCGAATCTATCTTCTGCTCGATCAAAGCCGGAAAGGCCTGTTTTTTCCCGAGGCCGTAACCCGCCGTTATGCTATCCCCGAAGAACAGAATGGCGGGAGCTTCGGCCGAAGCGGGGGGCGCCGAACTTTCCCCTGCCCGTATATGCATGGGAGTTAGAAAAAGGACGAGCAAGAAAGATAAGCAGACGACCATGGATTGAAGACCGCGCGAATGGGTACAATTGACGGAGAAGTATTTTTTTTTAATATATACAAATTCGCAGTTGCATACCTGCGCATTAAAAACTGTACCTTACTATAACCAAACAGATATTCAAAAAGGAAAAACCATGACAGCATCCAGGGACTCGAACCAGGACATCGTCTGTTACCCGGACCCCTCCGTCGAAGTCGTCGACCAGCGCTTTGCCAAATACCGCATCGGCAATGCCGCGGTCGAACGCCTCTACACCGGCTCGCGCTGGGCCGAAGGCCCCGTGTGGTTCGGCGATGGCGCCTACCTGCTGTGGAGCGATATCCCCAACAACCGCATCCTGCGCTGGACCGAAGAGACAGGAGCCGTGAGCGTCTATCGCACCCCCTCCAACTACTGCAACGGCAACACCCGGGATCGCGAAGGCCGACTGCTAACCTGCGAGCACGGCACGCGTCGAATTACCCGCACAGAGTACGACGGCTCCATCACCGTGCTGATGGATTCCTACCAGGGCAAGCGCCTGAACGCGCCAAACGACATCGTGGTGCATTCGGACGGAGCGATCTGGTTCACCGACCCGGGCTACGGAGCTCTGCTAAACTACGAAGGCCATGTCGAAGAACTCGAGTTGGGCACCTACGTCTACCGGCTCGACCCGCAAACGGGCGCGGCCACGGTAGTAGTCGACGACTTTGAGAAGCCCAATGGTCTGTGCTTCTCTCCCGACGAATCCAAACTTTATATCACCGATACCGGAGCCTCGCACAATCCCGGCGGTCCCGCCCATATCCGCGTCTTTGACGTGGTGGAGGGCCAGCGCCTGACCAACGGCAGAATCTTCAAAGATATGTCACCCGGTTTTGCCGATGGAATCCGCATGGACGTGGATGGCAACCTCTGGTCCAGCGCCGGCTGGGGCGGCGAAGACTATGTCAACGGGGTCCATTGCTTTGCCCCCAACGGCGATCTGATCGGCCGCATCCACCTCCCGGAAGTCTGTGCAAATCTGTGCTTTGGCGGCGTCAAAAAGAACCGGCTCTTCATGGCCGGTAGCCAATCGCTTTACTCTCTGTATGTGGAGGCCACAGGCGCGCAAATTCCCTGATCTATAATGCCCCCGAAAAATGCTCCCCCCCTGCCTCCGAAACAATTAAAAATGGCCCTCGGCACAGCAGCGGTTTCGCTGCTACCCGACGGCGCTCTACCAGCGCCCTACGGCCTGCGCACCTACCGGCCCGGCGACGAAGCAGCCTGGATAGATTTGCTGAACGCGGCCGGCTTTCCAAGTTGGGACCTGGAAAAATTCTCCTCCTATATGACCGCGCCCGAACGCCAGCAGGGCTCCTACCTGGTCGTCCACCACACTCGGCTGGTAGCCGCTACCTTCG
>CAXFTV010000409.1:0-3873 GCA_964005845.1 uncultured bacterium | reverse complement strand
GAAATTGCCAAATTCGCGGGTCGGACTTTGGCTGAGAAAGACGGAGCGCCCGAACTCCGTGGGCTGTTTGACACAGGCGAGCCAGCGCTTCTCGTAGGGATCATAGGAGAACTGCGATTCGTCGCGCGAGGGCACCGGCGGCACCTCGAGCATGGTCCAGGCAAAGCCGTCGGCAGATACTGCCGGGGCGCGGTTGGCGACGCCGAAGAGACCCTTGTAGCGCTCTTCGGGAGGGGCGCTCTCATCGCGGATGACGTGGTAGAGCAGGGGGCCGGTGGGGTCGACTGCAATGCTGTTCTGGGTGCTGCCCTCCCACTCGAAGAGCCCCAAGGGGGGGAATTCCCATATCTCGCCGCAAGGAGAGGTTGCGTAGAGAGTGAGATTGCTCACCGGGACTTCGTTGCCGTGGTAGTCCTTTTGGCGCACGGCATCGGGATGCGCAAAGACCACGGGTCCGTCCTTTTCCTGCTGGCCCTTCTCCAGCACTGCCTGGTGCGGTCCGCCCTTGCGGTCCGCTTCCGAGCCCCCGCCATCGGCTCCTTCGCCATCGCCTTCGTTCTGGCGCTGGGCCATCACCCACCACTCCCACAGTTTCTTGTCGGAATTCCACTGCGGGGCGTTGCGGCTTTGGACCTCGAAGCCAGCGAGCGGCGATTTCATCACCGCTCCGACTTTGATGGGGGGGTGCAGGCTGCGCGCAATCCCCACGGCTGAGGCCAGGGCGCCATCATCGATAAAGAGCTGGTGGTGTTTGCCAGGTTCGATCAGTTCGTCGCGCCAGGCATAAGTTTCGGGGTTGCTGCCCGTATCGGGATCGGTGTAGCTGCCAATGCCCCAGCCCGCCCAGGGGCCCTGCTCGTCCTGGCCCACATTGATCAGGGCGCGCCGGCCCGCAGCACTGCCATCGGCTGTTTTTGGCTGCTGTGGAAGAGATCGATAGGTCATAAGTCCTCTCTTGAAAATAGTGCCAACCTGAGAAGCAATACCGGGCCGGGTCTAGATGCTCAATCCGAGTTGCAAATTTGTCGCTTGCCGGAGCCGCTGCTCAGGGTTCCAGGTTTTTTCTCGGGTCCATCAACTTTAAATTATGAAACAAAGTTTGCGGGGTTTAGTGGCAAGGGGAGTAGTATCAAGACCCGCTGACCTGGAATCTACAAAATAGTGCATTAGCTTAAACCCATATTTTCATTATAGGTATTTCAAAGTGCAGGGTCAACGTCGCTGAGGTGTTTGCCAGAAGGGGCGTTCTCTAAAATTGAGCCGGGAAGAAATGCAGCGCTTAGATGTATTGGGGCTTAATTCGAGGAATTTACGCGTAAAATTGCCCGGTGGGGTTTTGCCTCTCTTCCAAATACTTGAAACGAGTTTTGAATCCGGGCAAAACTGCAGTTGTGCAATTTCAGGCAATTTCAGGCAATTTCAGGTAATGTCCTGTAAATCTCGGTCAAAGTATATCTTAATATCCATAAGATTAGCATAAATAGCAGTTTATTGAAATTTAAATTTTGCTGCGCGAGGTTTGGTACCCATTTTGCATATTGTCTTGCGAGGAAGGAACTGATCTGGTGGGCACTGGAGTAAAAATAAAAGGACAAATTTTTGTATTTTATTTATATTTTATAAAGTTTATTTTTTGATGAAGCCAGCAGTTTTTTTCCCTTAGTGGCCGTATTTACTTTATTACCATAAGAATGGGGAGGAATTTCCAATGGTTCGTAGAATCAAGATTAATTTTTTAGGTGCCGTTTTACTCTTGCTGGGGCTCACGAATTCCTTTGCCGAAAGCGAATTTGAAGAGGTGATATATCTGAAGAACGGAGAGGTAAAACGAGGAATTATTATCAGCCAGGTTCCCAATGAAGCGGTGATGCTAAAAACGGCGGATGGTGGAATTATAGCTATAAAGGTAACCGATATTGAAAAGATTGTTAGGGAGGAGACAAAGACCGTGCCCCTCGAGACCGGCAAAACCCCTCCGCCCACAAAAAAGCAGCAGCCGGCTACCGCAACCGGAATGAACACCATTACTGAGGATCCTCTCAACGCGCTGAAAATGTCGGGGCCGAGAGTAGGGCTAACATTTCTTACCGGTAGGTCGGCCACCCCACGGGATGAAGGGGGAGAATGGGATTACCCGATGATCACTCAAATTGGCTGGCAATTCGAATCGAGATTCTTTACCACAGAAGGGGGGCTTACTGGACTAACGGAGATCGTTCCTCTAATCGGAGGCGTAGATCAAAACAAATTCAAACCGAGTGTGAGCTTTCTATTGGGGGTGCGCTCAGAAAGGGGCAGTGAGTTTGCCGTCGGCCCTCTCATATCTTTACCTGTATCTTCCGACGACAAGATAAATACTTCTTTCATTTTTGCAGCGGGTATGACAAAGCGGCAGGGCAATATGTTTTTTCCGTTCAATATAGCCGTTATTCCACATAAAGATGGGACTCGTTTTACTTTTACTGTGGGGTGGAATATGGCCGGTTGGTAGGGGGCGTATCGTCCCGTGCTTTATTGGCAAAAAACCGGCGTATTGGATGAGGTTTGATCTGGGGCAACCATAAAAACGCAAACCAGCTCCTAATGCCCGGCGGCGTAAAATATATTCGCCAGCCGGGCATTTTTTTGTTTTCTCCGCGGCCTGATACCCGGATTTCTCGGTGCCGGCTTTCTTTTGCACCGATTGTTTTTAGTGGATTTACTTCTTCCCGCCAAACATAATTGTCGGGATTCAATTGGCCGCCCTTTCGGGGGCAACCAGCCCTGGAAGAATTTGGCAGAGGCGAGACAAATAAATAAATTATAAATCAAGGAGATGGGGATTTTCAAGTTGCTTAATTCCCGCTTTTTCATTTCGTCCCGTTCTTTCCTGGTATTAATCGATTGATGTCTTCCATTGAATATTTTCCTTCGCTGCTGCCTATCGAGACCCCAGCATCTAAAGGGCGCGCGCCGCATAGAGCGAAAAGCCCCAATGCACTATTCTGGGGCAAAAAAATGGGGGTTTAATTAAAAAAACATGGAGAAAAAATGAGCCGAATGCAGCGAACTGTCGGTGCTTGTTTCGCATCTATAACGATCCTGGCAGCGCAGTGGGCCAATGCCCAATCGGGTAGCGAAGGGGCCGATTTCATTATCACCCAAAATTCCGGGCTCTATGATCACTACGTAATTCTCCGCGTAGTTAAGGTCAACGATGCCTGGATGGAGTTCGAAGAGGTGCACGGGGGTTGGCCCGCGGCGGTCGAGACCAGGGAAACCGAACATTTGAAGTTTTATGAGGCCGCCATCTGGGCGGATGACAATTCTGTTAACCTCTATGCTTTTGATGATAGTTTTGATAGCAGTTACCAGTATTATTTTGACTTTGAAGCTAATGAATTAAAAGAACGTCCCGTAGAAGAGCGCGTTGCCCACAGAGAGCAGTTTCTGGTTAAAAAATTCGATCAAATACCAACTGATGGCGAGGCTGCCAGCAGTTATTTGGCAGCGGCCTTTGAGGAATTTCTTACAATTATCCAGCAGCGCCATCCCAGCAGCGGATTGGGGCTGGTCTATAGCGGTCATGGTTCTGGTAGCGGTGGGCTCTTTGCCAATAGCATCTATCCCAGGGACGCCAGAGAGTTGTTTATCGGCGCAACCGGCAAACTCGATAGAAAACTAGATTGGTTCGATCTGGGGGGACCCTGTAATGAGGGGCAGTTCGAGGCCTTGATGAATTTCGCGCCATTCTTTCGCTATATCGTGGCTTCGGATCTTCCCAATGGGGGATACAGCTTCGACGAATGGGACTCCGAAAAGTTTAAAGAAACAAAAGCCGATTACCTCTATCCGGAGTTGCTGGGGCCCAATATGGGTTTGTTGGAGACCATG
>CAXFTV010000408.1:0-9999 GCA_964005845.1 uncultured bacterium | reverse complement strand
TCTCCAATTCTCTGTTAGACGAACTGGCAAAGGGATCCAGGTCCTCAATCCAGTCGGAATCAAGAAACAGACGTTCGTGGGGCCAGCGCAACAGGTATTGGGGGTCTATGCGCGGCCAGCCGCGCTGATCGTATCCCTGTATAATTCCCAGGGATTCCAGTACTTCGTAGATGCAATCGGCCTCGGAGGGAGGCGTATTGATGTAGTGGGCGCCCCAGGGGAATGGCGTGCCGTTGGCAAAGCCGGAAATACTGGTGCCCCCCAACTGGTCGCCTTGTTCGAGCAGGAGAATCCGTTCCAAACCCGCCTGCACCAACTTCCAGGCTGCGCAGAGTCCAGAAATACCGCCGCCAACTACGACCGCGTCAAAGGATGCTTCGGCGGCAGTAGGAAAGTCGGAAGCGCGGTAATCCCGTCGCAGTAAATGCCCCTGAACCGGGTTTGCATTGACGATCTTACCGGGGATATCGAAATGCCTGGTTATGCTCGGCTCAGATTTACAGGAAGAAAGATAGGAGAGCCCGCTGCCCGCTGTGATAATGCGCAGAAACTGCCTGCGGGTAAAGGAAGACATGACCTGTTTAGGGCCTGAGACTAGGGGGAATTTTCTTTATTCATCCCCATTTTGGCTTTTAATTGTGCCAGCGAATCTTCGGCCTTGAGGGTTGGAGAACCGGCCAGGGCCTGGTCGATTTCGGCATCGACTGATTTGGATGCGTCGGCCATATCGCCATAGGCTTGGGCCAGGGCTTCCTGTTCGGTGGCTTTATCCTTCATGCGCTCGAGTAGGGCCACTGTCCCCTTGGAATCCACATTGGCCAGATGCTGATTTATTTTGCGCGTGGCATTGGCGGTCTTGGTGCGGGCTTTGAGGGTGACTAAATCGTTCTCGTAGGAAGATATTTTGGACTTGAGCTCATTGACATTATTCTGTAGTTTGGCCACCATTTCCTGCTGAGACTGACTTTGCTGGGTAGACTCCAGGACCCGACTCGCCGCCTGTTCCTTACGGGCAAGGGATTCGCGCGCCAGACGTTCGGCTTCCTCTTCGGCCATTTCGCCGGATTGGGCCTTCTGCAGCAGCATCATGGCCTTGCGTTCGTAATCGGTGGCCAGGCTTTTCTGCTCTTCGCTTTCCTTGGTCATACGGATGGCCAGGGCCTTGACTTCGGCCAGACTTTTTAAACTTTCCTGCAGATCCTTTTTGAGATCCCGGATGGCCTGTTCGCTCATTTTGATGGGATCTTCGAATTTGTCGAGGGCGGCATGGGCTTCGGCCTGCCCGGTTTTGAACAACCGCTGAAAAATACCCGCCATTTTAATTTTCTCCTTAACTCTGGGTGAAGGCCAGCAGTTCTTTGCCGTTTTCCGCCAGGCCCAGACTCAACGCATTGATACTGCTTTCGAGCTCGTTCAAGTCCAGATTCTCGAGGGCCAGAGTGTTGCGAAAAATCAGGGTATCCCCCTCTTCGTTGAGCACAAAACTGCCGTAGATCAGTTCGCGATTCATTTGTAATATGCGCCGATAGACCTGGGCATCCCCACCGGAATTCAGGGGCACGATGGGTTGCTCCAGCACCAGGACATCCTCCTCGCAGTCTATAACCAGATTGCGAATACCTCTTTCTTCATCGTGGATAATGACAATTTCCTCTTCCGCTATTTCTTCATCTATTTGAAAGCCAAGATCGAGGACGAAGTCCTTTACCTGGTCAAACTTTTCGGACATGCTATTTGAACTCCTGCTTTTTAGTTAGGACGGCTTCCAATTCTTTATAGGCTCTCGTAAGTTGCGCCGTCAACTGATTGGCCACCTGCCGCTTCTGGGGATCCCCAGCGTGCAGATCTGGGTGATACTTCTTCAACAGGCGCTTCCAGGCCTGGCGCACGCGGGCAAGGTCGGACCCATAGGGTATTTCAAGGTTGGCGTAGTAGGCGGCCAGCCGTGGATCTACGTCCTGTTCGGGGGCTCTATTTTGCGCTCCAGGAGGATCAACTGAATTCCGGGTCCATGACTCCTCTGCCCCGTTCCGGGGCGATTGATCCGGCTCCAAATTGGCCCGCAAAATTCTGTAAAAACGCTCAAAAACTTCCATGTCGATGGTGCTGAAATAGAATTGACCTAAAGCTGGTGCCCAATTGACCTACTGGTAAAAATATATCTGAAAATGCACTCCCCGTCCAGCGCGGAGAGTGCATTTTCAATAGGTGAGCGAAGAGACGGCCTTGGTTATCATGGCCAGAGCCGCGCAGAACATGCCGATCAGGGCCATGCCGACACCGAAACCAACCGTGAGGACCATGGCATATTGGCGCCATTGCTGCTTGCCGAAGCGATTCCAAAAATAGAAGCGGGCCAGCAACGCCCCAATGAAAGTCAGAATAACTCCATGGGGAATGCCATTGACGCTCTGGACATAGCCCCAGATCATAAAAATGGGCATGCCGAAAGCAGCCAGGGTAAAGTAGCCAATCAACCCGAAGGTGGCGCCCATGAGGATGATTATCCATTTTTTTCCGCCCAGCGGGTGGCGGATATCCTCGTCCACCAGACCGTCCCCATCGTCATCTTTGTAATTTTTTACCTCTTCGTCTATGAGTCCGTCCCCATCGCCATCCTTGCCGTCACCGGTGTACTTGACATCTTCCCAAAGTGCTTCGTACATCATCGGCATATCGGAGGAACGCTGTAGGAAGGTGCCGTCGAATGTCGGCAGACGATCGACCTCGATATTAAATTCTACAGAATCTTTGAGGGCCAGGTCCAGAGCGACCCGAAAATTGGGATTGATGGCCCCCTTTCCTTCAAGCACCGCCCCCGTAGTAGGCCAAAGCAATCGCGGTGCAGAAGGCAGGTCTGCTGGTTCTCTGAGCCCTCCGCCGATAGAAGTATTATTTGAAATCTGCATATTTTGTTGCTGCAACTGTCTTTTAACAGTCTCGAGATCGGGACTGCTTTGCGGCGGTGCTCTACCTTTAAAGTCGGTGTAGAAATAGCCGATTTCGGACCACGGTCCATACTCCCTTTTCAACTCGTCCAGAATGTGCACTTCCCGGGTGGCGCGGGCGCGCCAGTACCACCAATAGCGATCCTGAAGGTTATGCGAACTCCAGACAACCTCTCCATGGGGCACTATTTTTTCATCCAACTCCTCCCCGGCCCGCCAGGTTTTGCTGTACATGGTACTGGAATAGAACATTGCCTGGTCAAATGCCCGCAGGGGCCACATCAACTGGGCATAGGGGTAACTTTCAGATGGTATGGGAGCCAGTTTCCACAAAAAGGTCCAGTACATCATGCTCACCCCGAGCACGATGGGCAGCATGAAAACTTCTGCCTTTAGCAGACTGGTAAAGCGCATCCCCACTAGTTCGACGACTCGGAAACCTTCCGCGTGGCCTCCGTAATTTCGCGTTGGAAAGGGTACGAACCAGACTTCGACACCCCGATACCCGGTCATAAATATGATGGCTTCGTTGATATAGGGGATGGAAATCTCTTTGCCGATCAGACCATCCAAACGCGCACTTACAAAGGACATTATGGGGGCGTAGACGAATGCGATCAAGCAAAAGGTGACCAGCAGCCCCACCCCTACGAGGGTGGGAAAGAGGGTTTTGGCCAGTACGATGGGATAAAGGGCCGTGAGGCTAAACAGGAGAATGCAAATCCACACATTAAAATCTCCGCGGCCCAGATGCTTCATACAATACCCGCGCACCTCCGAGTGCTGATTGCAGCCCTCGTGCTGGCAGGTTGTGGGATAGTTATTCTTTCCCCCTTCCCCACCGAGGTACTCCTGAATGCTAGCTCGTTGTCGACCCAAACTGGCCCACAACTGGTAAAAACTGATAATGGTCACTGCCAGGGTAATGCCAATTGAAAAAGCTCGCCAGAAATCGATGCCCGTTGCAATCTGGGTATTGATCGTATCCATGCCGACATTCCAGCGGGGCATGAGCCCATAGGCGTGCAGAAAGGGACTGATTATGGTGTGAACCAGGACGCCGCAAGCATTGCCAATAATGCCCCAGAATGGTACGAAGAGGCCGCCAAAAACAGCACCCAGATGGAGGGAAACGCCCAGGGGTGTCGCCGGTAAAATATTGCCGAAATATGGGGTAAAATCTACAAAGGGAATGGGAATGAGTTCCACCCGGGTGCCGTAAATTCCGGTGATTGTGGGAATGCCGACGTAAATGGCTCCAAAAACCCCTCCGATTACCGCACCGATGCTGAAGACGGGCCACTTCCACGTTTCCTTCTCATCGCCACTCTCCTCTGCCAGGGCCATCGAACCCAGGGCCGACATCGGTGCAGTGGGAAAAGGTAGTTGTTCGCGATCAGAGGTCAGGCGAAATAGTAAATAACCCGAAGTAAACCAGGAAATTCGGCCAACTATGGTCCCCATTATCATCAGGGCGATGGGCCAGAGCCAGTCTTTGTGGATAAAGCTGCGCTGGGCAAGAGCTGGCGAATCCGGACTTGGGACGTACCAGAAGGGCAAAATTTCGGCTACCCCGAACATTTCGGCTTCCGGCGAGCGCACGAAATACTGACGCCAGAGGAAATCCAGAAACGCCCCTTCCTCGCGGACGACAAGGGCACCTGCAACGTAGACCAGCAGGTAAATTTCCTGCCGCTTCAAAGAGGTGAAGGAGCGCTTGGCGACTTCCAAAAAAAGAATCACCGTTACCCACTGTGCCGCAGCCCCTATGCCATCCCCGGTGACCAGACCCAGGTACATTTCTCCCGGGGTCATGATCAGGGAGATAAAGAGCACCCCGATCACCGTACGCATCGTAAAACCCTCGTCGAACCGGTCCGGGGCCTCGAGGAGATCGCGGTAGTCCTTGACCTCCTCGAACTGCCGTTCGATTCGGGTTCTTTCTTTTTCTTTTCTAGCTTTTTCTTTTTCTGTAATATCCTGAGCCACTAGATAGCCCCCTGCATTCCTCTGTATGCAATCAAGTGGTGCTCTCCTCCAGTTTTTCGTTGGCGCTTTCGGCTATCATTCGCTGTGCCGCCTGGCGGTGGTAATCCTTCGATTCCTCGGCGAATGTATGCCAGATCAAAAATTCTTTGCGCAAGCTGTTCATAAAACGCTGGTTGACCCGCTGCCAGGAGGTATCCTGGCCGCTGATCCGCTGGATGAAGATTTCGATGGTGTAAATATTTGCCGCTTTGCCAGTGACGAAATCGAGTTGCATGTATTGGCTGACACCCATGTCAAAAGGAGCTAACCAGAGCAGCATTTGCACGGCGAATTCCCTTCGGGAACCATCCTGGCTTTCCACCAGGCGGACCTTTTCGGCGTAGAAATCGCCAATGGATTCCTCGCTGTAGGACTTGAAGTAGTTGCCGAGAAAGCCGGCCAATCCGAGCACCTCTCCCTCGCTAACCATAAAGGGAAAATCAAATTCCCAGCGATCGCCCTCGGGCGGCGGCGGAACCCAGCGGCGCACCATGTCCGGAACCGAAGTAAGCGCCGCGATGCGGGCCGGATAGATGGTCGACAGCAAAACCACCCCCATTACCAGCAGCGCCGAGGTTATCGCAGCCATCGAGGAGTAGTTCAAATCCATGCCCTGAACGAGGCCGAAGCCAATAAGTATCTTGCCCAGCCCCTGGCCGAGAATATAGCCAAGGGTAACTCCAACCACGGCATAAACGCAGGCTTCGGCAATAAAGAGGAGGGCGATGTGCATTGGCGCCAGACCGACGGAAGAGTAGACCGAGATTTCGCGAAAGCGCTCGTAGACCGCCCCCAGCATGGCATTCAGCACGATCAGGGCGGCGATAAACATGGGGATCATCAATGCACCCAGTCCCTCCACCGCCGTCGCTCCGAAAGAGGTATAGGAAGAGACCTTTATGGTTTTTTCCTCGTCATCGTACAGCCCGGCAAAAAGGGTAAGGGCCAAGCGCTGCAAAAAATCTTCAAGTAGTAATTGCCCCTCCACTCCCTCGTTGAATTTCACCGCTACCGAGCGCAGTGTCCCCCCCGCAGCCCAGAGGGTTTCGTAGGGAATGATGAGCACATTTTGGGGCGCTAAGTGAACAAAAGGACGAACTTCGGGCGATTTGGCGTCCTCTTCAATGGTCATTTTGACTTTTTCGGTGGGCCCCAGGGCCTGCATGCTAGAAAGCTGAAAATCGGCGGGCGTCAGCGGTTCGTTATCGAGGTCGCGGAGATTGCCGAATGAGGCTGCGTCTACGATTCCCCGCACCAACAGGTCCTTGCCGAAGACCTGCACCTTCGCCTTCCCCACATCACCCTGATCAAGGCCGAGCAATCCGGCCATTTTGTCGGTAATCAGGCAGGAAGACTCATCCGGATTTTCAAAGAAACTGCCCGCCAGCAGGGTTGTATCTATGCGTGTAATCTGGGCTTCCTGTGGGCTCAACCCCAGCAAACCAGTGGCATTGACCGATTGGTCCCCAAAGCGAATTTCGATGTATTTCTTCTGTTCCTTATCCTGGGTGATGTACCAGTTCCGCGGACTGACAACGCCCTCTCGACCAAAGTGGGAAAGGGCAAAATCGAGGGTCGGAAGGCTGAGTGGATTCCACCCCCGATGGCGGATCAAAGTGCCTTCGTAGGTCCCCTCGTGGGCGGCGGGAAAGGCAAAGAAGTTTATTTTCTGACGGAACGAAGTAAAAGAAAGCACCGTAAAGGTAAGCAGCGTCAGGGTAATCATGGTCAGACCGGTGCGCAACTTGCGCCGCCGCATATTTGAAATGCCCAGCATAAATGCGGTATAGGAAGCGCTTATCCTGCTGATGTCGGTTTCGTGGATATGGGCCTCGCGCGCCTGGTATTCGCTCATAAATCGGTTAAAGCGGCTGGAAATCATGCCAAAGACAAAACAGGCCATGGCCATGATTGCAAAAGCCAGCAGGACGACCATGGGGTGGGCTATCTCAAAAGCCGGATGCACCTGAGACATGACCATCCAGACCAGCAAAAGCAATAAGCCGAAACCGGCCAGCTGCCAGCGGATGTCGGAGGAGCCAAAAACCAGGCGTTCGCCAAAAAAGGCGGCCGGGATGAGCAGGGCGAGAAAGAAGACTATACCTTTTATGACGTCGTTCAGGGTCCCCATGACATCGGGGTGTGCACGTGAGGTAATGCCCATTGCCGCACGCACATAGGCCATATATTTATCCCATTGCTTTTCGCGCTCGGCGGCGGCGGCTTTTTCGATGAGGTTTTTGCTTGTTGCATGCAGACGCGAAAGGCGCGGATTCTCGATGGAGTGCTTGCGCATGAGTTGCAGGCGCATATCATTCAAGCGCCACATATCCTGAACCGCCAGGAATCCGGTGCGTTCCAGATTGTCCCGCCCAACCACATAGCCCGTGCCCTCTGGATCCCTTTCGCTGTTGGTCAGCATCATGGATGAACCCATGAGGTAAATCAAACTGTCATCGGGTGCGGCGAAAACTACCGCTACGGGTTCGAGTATCCCGGCCCCGCGGGCTAGGCCGAATTGCTTGGGGGCCACGCCATTGTTATCGTAGACGTCTATCTTGGGAATAGCTCCAAGGGCCCGGGGATCGATGAGACTGTAAAAGGGCCGGGAAATGCAGGGAAAGACGACCAGATTTTTTTTCTCCCCGGCAAAGCGAATAGCCTGGGCCAATTCCTTTCCATGGTGCTTTCCGGCGCGCTCGCTCGAATCGGGAGCGTAGAGAATTTTCCCCGTTTCCGGATCGAGGACATAGGCGACCACCGGCACGGCTCCCAGGGCAAGACCGGGAATTTTCGCACTGCCCAGGTCGTCGGCGAGATAGAAATGGGTCCCCCGCACCCCTTTGTGCGGCTTTACCCCGACGCCAGATTTGCGCGTCGCCCCGGCACCGAGTGCCACAATGCCGCCCGGCACGATACGATCCGGCACCTGACTCTTGCGCGGAAAGGACCGCACATGGACTAACATCGAGCGCAGTTCATCCTTCAAGACAGGTCCGAAATCCTCCAGGTCCTCAAAGAGCTCAGGATCGCCAAAAGCACGGCTGAAAATGCCGTTGATGAAGTCGATTTGCCGTTCCAGATTGTCGAATTTGACTAACTCGGGTAAATCCAGCGGCGAATCCACCGCGAAACGCCCATCGTGTACGGTGACGAAGGCAAGGGAAACCAGACCTGCTTGCAGGGCAACCTGGCTGTTGACACTAACTCCACCCGGAACAAAAGTGGACCAGTCGAGCCCCTTGATAGGACTTATGCCATCGACCATGGCTTTTTCGGCCGCGCGCCCCTGCATTGGAGCGATTTCTTTGGCATAACCCTTGAAGCGGCGACTAAAGGGCACGAAAAAGCGTTTCTTATCGTAGCTATTGGTATTGTTCCAGATCCCCAACTGGTCCGTCTGGGAGGATAGGTCGAGACTGATAAAAAGTTTGGGGTGGAGGGGCAACTCCATTTGCTCGCGGTAGGTTGGGTGGGTGCGTGCGTGGCGATCGAGAAAGTCGACTATGCCGCGCTGGGCAAGGAAGTGGGCCCCGGTAGCGGCCAGAATGATCGTGCGCCCCGGGGGATTGCGCTGCAAATGGCGGGCCAGTTCGAGCAGGGCGGTGATACTGCTGGCCATTTCGGCCGCCGGGGCCAGAGCCGGAACCACCGAAATGCCGTCGTAGTAGGCCTCGACAATAATATTTTCATCTTTGAGTTCAGGGTCGCGGCCGGGAATCACACCCCAGATATTATAGGCCGGCCGCTGCACCCAATCCATACGGCTTTTTAGGTGTACTTTCAAGGCCCTTTCCCGCAGCCGGGTGCGCAGCAGTTCCCCATTTTTCCTGTCGAGCCAGAAGCGCGGCAGATCCAGGGGCGCTTCGAGAAATTTTGTGTTGGTCTGCCGCCAAGAGGTCGCTTCCGGCGCGATGAAAATAATGGCCTTGGCACCCAGTGAGGCAGCATTGAGCCAGTTATTGCTGCTGTTGAATTCAAGCACCACAATGCTGCCAGCTAACTCCATGCCATTGAATTCGGAGAAGTGGCCATGGCCCCCATAAATCATCGTGGCGCGCATGCCCTCTGGTGCCAGCGTATTGGTGCGCACATGGTTGGGCCACAATCCATGCAATTCGAAAGGCTCGGCATAACCTTCCACCATTAGATTCGCTTCCAGGTCCATCGGAACGGTTAGCTGGTAGCGCTCGCGCACGACGTCTGTTAAGCCGATCTCCTGAAACTGCTGCATGACGAAGTCGGCGGCTTTGTCGCCCCCGGGATAGCCGCTGATGCGGGAGCCTAGCGAGGCCATGAACTCGACCGTAGTGCGGATGCGCTCGGCCGCGGTGCCGGTGTCAATATCCCCAGCAGTAGCGATAACCGCACCGGTGCCGATGGTCTCGTCCCTAGCGCCACTGGTTTCGGTAACCGTTTCGGCGTGGGCCATGAAGCAAAAGGCGAAAATTAACAATATGTTAATTTTTAATTTCACGATTGTATATTCCCCGCTAATTATTACTGGCATTGAAAATACTACCACTTTTTGCTGAGTGCAAACCCATTTTATAAAACCCTTCTTGACTTTAGTCTATTTTTTGACCTATTTAAACCATCTACCAATAAAAAAAAGCAGGCCAACAGCTCCTTAGAAAGTACCCGCCCACAAAAAAAGCACTACCTCAAAAGCTTTGGGACCTACTCTCCCCCTCAAGTTTTAGTCTACCCCACGGGAAATAAGAAAAGTTTTTATGAATGAAGAGATTTTCCTAGACTTTGCCCGGCGCTTTATGTCCCTGCCCACGGCTTCATTTCACGAGCACTTCGCCGCCCAGGCCGTTGAGGCCTTTGTCGCAGAAAGACCAGAAATAACATGTTCCAGTGACCCCTGCGGCAACCTCCTGCTCTTGTACAATGGTTGCCCCTCGCCCTCCCCCTATCTCATAGCTACTGCCCACCTGGATCATCCCGGACTGGCCTATTCAGCCAGCGTTTCAAAATCCGAATTCGCCTTTGAAATGCTTGGAGGTTTCAAGCTGGA
>CAXFTV010000407.1:0-4617 GCA_964005845.1 uncultured bacterium | reverse complement strand
TCATACCCCACTTCACTACCCGCGACCTAAACGCCATGGGCATGCAAAGCCGCCTGGTGGGCTACTGGGCCAATCGCATTCACAATGTCCTCTTCATAACCGGCGATCCACCAAAAATGTCGCCGACCTACCCACGCTCCACCGCGGTCTACGACTTCGATTCGACTACCATGATCCACTATACCCACTCCTGTCTGAACGCCGGAGTGGACTTTGGGGGTCGCCCCCTGGGTCAGCACGCCGAGCCCCGCACCCGCTTCACCATCGGCAGTGGTTTTGAGCCCGAAGCGCTCAATATAGAAAACGAAGTAGAAAAATTGCGCCACAAGATCGGCGCCGGGGCCGACTATGTCATGACCCAACCCGCCTTCAGGTTCGACCCATTGGGGGTGCTCGATTCATTCCGCCCCCAGGTCCCAATCCTGATCGGCGTTATGATAGCGACCAGTCTCGAACACGCCCGGCGCATCGGCCAGGTGCCCGGCGTGGTTGTTCCGCAGAGTATGTACGAACGCCTTGGGAAATACGAAAATTCAGCAGATCAGGCCCGGATTGGAAGGGATATTGCCGTCGAGCAGGTGCGCTGGATCAAAAAACGGGGCTGGGCTGGCCTCTACCTGATGTCGCCGGCGTCACACCAGCCAATTATCGAGATACTCGAAGCGGGACTTTCCTAGAAATTATAGTTGCGCTCTGTGGCAATCGAATCAGCTAAAATGCTCCGCGAAGCGCTGCCGCACAAATTCGAGCGATTCCTCGCGCCAGCGCAGGCGGCCCTCCAGTTGCTCGTCTTCTACGGCTTTTAGGATCTCTTTAAATAGCGGCCCGGGTTCCAACCCCATTTCGATCAGATCCATACCGTTCAGCAAAATTGGCGGATGAAGGTCTGCCTCGGCGCCGGGGCGTAGATTTTCTTTGCAAAAATCATAGACATCTAGTTGCTTGTGACTGGCCAGACAATCTAGCCGGTGCAATTCTAAGAGCTCGGGAAAAATCGGCAGGCGCAATAGCCGTTTCAGTTTACTGGGGCGCATCTCCTTGGCACGGCCGATGCGCATATGCTGGGCAGTCAGTTCACAAATCCTGGCGCTAGCCTCATTGGACATGTGCAGGCGCTGACAGATCTGTGCCGCCATTTTAGCGCCCAGGGCATCGTGGCCATTAAAGCGTATGCGGTCGGTCAGGGCGAAAGTCGGTGGCTTGCCGATATCGTGCAGCAGGGCACTCCAGGCAAGCGCGGGGCTCGGATTCCGTAGATTTTCGAGCATCATCTTGACATGGGTCCAGACATCCCCCTCTGGATGAAACTGCGGCGGTTGGGCCACTCCAACCATTGCCGCTACCTCTGGCAGTATGGCCATCAGTAGACCGCTGTCAAGCAATAATTGCATACCGGAACCGGCATGGCCTCCGGTCAGGATGCGCGTACATTCATCGCGAATTCGCTCTACACTGACGCGCTGGATATTCGCGGCGCCGGCACGGATGGCGTCAAAGGTGCAAGGGTCGATGGCAAAACGCAGCCGGGTGGCAAAACGCACCGCCCGCAACATGCGCAGGTAGTCTTCGCTGAAACGCTGCACGGGATCGCCAATTGCCCGTAGCAGGCCGCGTGCCAAATCGTCCCGACCACCCACATAATCGATCAGCTCTTCGTTGAGCGGATCGTAAAACAAGCCGTTGACAGTAAAGTCGCGCCGCGCGGCATCGGCTTTCTCATCGGCGTATTCCACGCCATCCGGGTGGCGTCCGTCCAGGTAGGGGCCATCACGGCGAAAGCGCGCTACCTCGTAGTGGCCATCTTCGAGGATTACCACCACAATCCCGAACTCCACCCCAACCGGTACGGTTTTTTCAAAGAGCTGCATCACCACATCGGGGGCAGCATTTGTGGCCACGTCCCAGTCGAGTGGTTCCCGCCCCAATACCCAGTCGCGCACACACCCCCCGGCCAATAAAGCCCGGTAGCCGCATGCGCTTAATTTCTCAATGATATGCAGGGCACCGGACTTTACCATGAGCTCACCTGATTTTGAACTGCGCCACTCGGCTAACCGAATTCTCCGCCCCATCCGCTCGCGTACTGGCTATTACTTTCCAGTAGTATATCTGCCCGGATTGCAGGGTGCTCTCGGCCCCGGAGGAATCCGAGCGCCCCTTGAAAAGAGCGGCCGTTTCACTCGTCCGCCCAATTTCCGAAACCTCGCCGCTGGTAGGTGAAGAGGTGACGACGACTCTATAGTCTAGGACATGGGGAACCGGCTTCCAGCGGAAAGTCGGTATCGGCGATGTGAGTTCGCCCTCAACCGGTTCCATCAAACCTGCTTGTGGCAGCGCCACATCGGCAATAATGGCAGAGGGGGCACTCTCTTTGTCGCCCCGATCCAGGGCGGTAATACGATAGTAATAAAGCAGGCCGACCTCAATTTCCTCGTCTTTGTAGCGCGGTTCCGCAACGGCGACCAGCAGGTTTTCCGGGCCAATGACAAAATCGGGATCGGTGGAGCGGTAGATCCTGTAAGCCGCCAAATCGGTTTCGGCGTTGTCATCCCAATCGAGTAGAATATCTAGCTGATTCAGGATAGATATATTGTGCGCCACCGCCCGCATTCCCCTTGGAGCTAGCGGCGATAAATTATTAAAGGGCTGACCACTGACAGTCTGGGAAATATCGCCTTCGATGCCGGCCTTTGTTACGGCCGTAACGTGGTAGGTGTATTCGGTTTCGTAATCGAGCCCCCGGTCCTGGAATACATTTGCGAAAGTCGTATCGATCGCCAGAGCTTGCCCACCCCATGCCGACCGATAGACAATATAATAATCAATGCCCTCCCTGTTAAGCCTTGTCCAACTAAGCCAAATCTCCCCGTCCCGAATCTTTTCAACCTTGAGATTGCGGGGACTCGGAGGGGGTGCATTATCAAAGGCCAGGTTGGGCCCGATCGGCTCGTTGTCGTCGCAGGCCAGCAACAAAACCAGGGTGCCCAAAACACATTTGCTGATAAAATTTTTCATCATTTACCTCCCCGGAAAATTCTTTTAAAACTAGAGTTCGATAAATTTCTCGCAGCACGCGGGGGAACATCGATCGCGGGGAGGCGCATCGGATGGTCTAAGAGGCAGGGAAAAAATTAATCTACTTGCCAATATCGCTATTTTTCCGCCAAATTTCAAGTAGCTCGTTTTGTTAAACACATAAAGAATAAACGACTATGCCCATTTTACGCTGGATAATCGGCCTGGCCATTCCCGGCTTACTGCTCTGCCTGGTGGGGCTGGGTGCAATGTGGTTTGAATACCGCACCCAACTCGGGGCCGTGCGGCTGGGCGAATACCTGCTGCTGCACAACCGTGACCGCCTGACCCGGGGTGCCGTCTGGCAGGGTATTCTGGCAACGCGACAGAGCCGCACCAAGCTGGAAAACCGCACCCGGCCCAACTCCCTCAAGTTGGACACCATGCCAGCAGCCCTGTTGCGTTACCGCTATGAAGCCGAACAACCCTCGCCCGATTTTATCATTCTACATGCCAGGAAACGGGCCCTGTCGCTGCGCCTGGATCAACTATCCAGCAGGGAAATTCAACACTTGGCCCATGCCCTGCAGATTTATCAACATGGGGAGCTGCTGCTTTCACAGATACAGCTACCGCGGGAAATCTTTCACCTGCAGGCCCAGATTCAAGCCCAGATTGCGGTGGAAAATGGCTCCATATTCCCCTTGCTTCACCGCCAATTAAAGAAAGCCAATGCCCCCGAAGCCTGGGACTTCGTAAAAATAAGCCCCGCAGACCTCGGCCACTGGCAGGATTATCTGGAGCGCTTTTTTCTGCCCCAGGAGATCGCAGAGCCACAAAGCAATCGGGAAGAAACATCGGCTCTGGCCAGTGCCTGTGCCGAATTGCTGCAAACATGGGCCGATTCACTCTATACAGGCGAACGCCGACGCCTACGAAAAACCTGGACTGGCGGTGCCGATTTACAGATTCGCCTGGTGCGCAACCTGGACACCTTCAGCGGCTATGCCATTGTCGCCGACGATCCCCCCATTCGCTTCACTCTGCCCAGGGATCGGCTGCCTGCGATGCCCGGCCTCGATTTTACCTGGGAGCAAAACCCTTGAGCTGGATCCGTCCCCTGTTCATCGGCAGCGCGATTACCGCTCTGATAGGGCTGGTGGCCCTCCTTGCCCTCTTCCAACTCCTGATCTTGACGGTCGGAACACTGCTCTGTTTTGTTGGGTTGTTGGGCGCAGCTCCATTAGCAGCTTGCATCTCCACGGCTGCCTACCGACAACTGTTCAAAGAAGAAGCTGACCAAAGCGTTGCTCTAAGCAACGCCAACTGAATCACCAGGATCTGGTCAGAGCCAAAACTGCGTCAATGCAAGCAGCCACAGGGTCTTGCCTTAGGCAACAGCTGAGCGACGGCGGCGTGTGCGACCGGAAGGCATCTCTGCTGACTCAGGTTCAGATTTCGTCTTGACATTGGCTTGATCAGAAACCGTCTTAGCAGTCGACCTTGCTGACACAGCTGCAGCAACCTTGACAGGAGCCGCAGCTGGAGTTCGGCGCCCGGTACTAGCCTGATCACGATCACCACGAATACGGGTAACCGATC
>CAXFTV010000406.1:0-7903 GCA_964005845.1 uncultured bacterium | reverse complement strand
TCGGCTTCTCCTATTTCATCAACCGCGAACTCGCCCTCGGCATCTGGGTATTCTATCTGCTCACCCAGATACAACAGGGCATATTCAACACCGTGGGCATCAGGAGTACGGCGCAGCTCGGCTGGTTCAGCAACCCTCAGGCGCCCTACCTGACGCACCAGGCTCTGGGGGCCATGCTGATGTTCGCCCTGCTCACTCTGTGGCGGGCGCGCCAGCACCTGGCAAATGTCTTGCGCAAAGCTTTTGGGCGCGGCGACGAGATCTACGACGGCGACGAAATCCTGTCCTACCGGGGCGCCGTCCTCGGCCTCATCGGCGGCCTGGGCATCATGGTGCTATGGCTGCAGGCGGCCGGCGTACCGCTGCCGATAATTCCCCTCTTTCTCGTCGTCGCTTTCCTGATCTTCATCGCCCTGAGCCGGATCGTCGTCGAAGCGGGCGTGGCACTGGTGCGCGCACCCCTGATTCCGCCGGACTTCATCATCGCCACCTTCGGCGTCGACCGCCTCGGCGCCCGGGGACTGACCGGCCTGGCCTACACCTATCCCTGGACCGCCGACCTGGTGACCTTCCCGATGGCCTCCGTGGCCAACGGCCTCAAGATGGCGATGGAAGTGATCCGCGGCAGCAAGCGCGCATTGTTCTGGGCCACCCTCGTCGCCATCCTGGTTACGCTGGTGAGCGCCTACTGGATGATGCTCTACGTCTCATACGAGTACGGCGGCTTGAATCTGCCCGGCTGGTGGTGGCAATTTTCCTCGCGGACGGGCCTGGACTACATCACCAAGATGATTCAAAACCCGGCGACCATCGGCGTCGGCGAGTGGCTCTTCACCGGCCTCGGCGCCGGCCTGATGTGGATCCTGGTCACGGTGCAGCAGCGCTTGCTGTGGTGGCCGCTCCATCCCCTGGGTCTGGCCATCAGCGGTACTGTGTTCACCACCGCCACCATGTGGTTCAACGTCTTTCTGGCCTGGTTGATCAAATCGCTGGTGCTCAAGTACGGCGGCGGCCGGCTTTATCGCCAGACGCGTTACTTCTTCATGGGCATGATCATCGGTTCCTTCACCACCAGCGGCACCTGGCTGATCATCGATTATTTCACCGGCATGGTAGGCAATCTCTGGCAGTACATGCACTGACGCAAACAACTGGGACGCGATATGCCCCATTAGGCCAGATCGCGCTCACTAGACAGGAGGTTTCCAATGGCAATCGATGCCAAAATGCGCTCCCACCTGGGAGATGCCGGCCACATGATAAGGAGTTTTCGCGCCGTTTATGCCAACAACCCGGATGGGCGCCCCTTTTCCCTGCGGCTGCACCGCTACATGTGGCCCGGCCGCTGGGAAGGTGATTTTGCGCTGGTGATCTCCGATCCGGCCGGCGCCGAAATTGCCCGGGGCGAAATCGGCGGCGAGCAGGAATCGATCGCCGTCGACGTGGTGCCAGGTGCGACCGGCGGCAAGGGAGTCTACGCGATTCGCCTCGTCGGAAGCAATGCGCACGAGGTCTGGTTGGAGTGCAGCCTCGCACAGCTGGTGCTTGACTGCGGCGATTGGGAGCAGCGCAGCGGCCGCGACGAAACCTTCGACCTCTACCCCATCGGCATGCCGCGGCGCTGGTATTTCTTCGTGCCGGAGGGAGTGAACCAATTCCGCGTCAGCTGCGCCCACGGCAGCGCCCACCGCCAGGACTCCGGCATGGTGGTGTTCACCCCACGCGGACAGCCGGTGGCCGCAACCTATGGCAGCCGTCCCCGCGCCCTGGGCGCCGCCTTCAGCGATAAGTTCAACATGACGCCGGGCTGGGATATCGTCAACGAAAACCCGCCGGCGACGGTTATGCACATCGAAACCGACCCGGGCAGCAGCGGCCGCTTCTGGTCCATCTGGGCCTGCGGCGGCGATGGTCACTGCTGGAGCCCGCAGCAGATGCTGCTCGACGGGGTGCCCACCTACCTGGCCTCTGCGCCCGAGCAATGGTTCAACCCGCAGACCGGCCGCCCCGCCCACATCACCACCTACGATTTTCACATCGGACCAGCCCAGCGCACCAGCGAGACCTTCTGCCCCCCCTGCCCGCTATTCGGCGACACCGACACCGGCATGCGCGGACGGCACGTGATCCACCTGAATAATCCGGAAGGCAGGAGCTTCGATTTTTGCGCCACCGGCTACCTCATACCGGAAGACCGCCTCTTCCCGGTCGCGTTCGAAGCCACTGGTCCCGCGGCCCAGGAACTGGCCAGGGCGAGCGGAGAATTCACCCATCGCTCACCCCCGCAACCGGCCGGCGTCGCCGTTCCCGCCGCCGGTCCCGGCGTCTACCAGGTGGCCATCGATGCCGACCGCTGGTTCGGCTGGAGCGAGCCCAGCATGCAGGCAGTGCTGGGCGGCCACCCCACTGCCGCTGGCGGCACCCGCTTCTCGCTGATCGTGGCCATGGGGCGCAACTGGTTCTTCCAGGTCCCGGCCGGGACCCGCGAATTTCTGGTGCGGGTAAATCTGGCCGACCCCAACCACGCCCTCAGCGTCGAAGTCAATGGACCAGACCGGATCGTGCAGGTATCGTATGCCTACGGCGGTGCCCCGCGCGATATTGCCGTGTCGGTGCCTGCAGGCCTGGACGGCCGCATCTGGTTTCTGCGATTATCGGTCGCCAGCGCCACCCGCATGCTCGGACAGGGGGCCGACAACCGCCGTTCCGCCCAGATCGACCCCGACGTGGAACTGCACGGCGTGCCGGGCTATCTGGCGCCCACCTGGGAACAGTGGTTCGACCCCGCGGCAGCCGGGATCTGATCTTCCTGGTGGTGCGAGGGCCAGCGCTGAGACCCTGTAACCCCGGCACCATTTCCAATGGCTGTACTCGCGCCCTTTCATTCGCCTCGATTCAACCAAGGGGGGAGGAGCAACCCTGTGCTCGCGCAGGGCGGCCGTGGAAAGCCCTCGCCAATGGCAGCCCGCGGCTGCCATTGGCCTTTTTGCACCGGTCTGCAGATAGCGGCGCCATTTTGCCTCTTTCCCTCTTGCTCCTTGTTCTCCCCCACCCTATTTTGAATGTGTTTCCCTGGCGTGCCGACACGCCCGCCGCCTGAAAAAAAACGCTGCTCAGTCCCTTTGCGTGCGGCAATTTTCTAAGAAGCCGGCTAAAATTCGCTCTGCAGCCGCGCGAAGCCCAGATTGGATTTTTGAGACGGCTTCTAAACTGTTTCTGCCCAGCAACCTTCTAATTTCCGAGGTGAAAAATGTCTGAAAAAACTCTGGCCGGTTCAGGCCTTGGCTCTTTCTCAACAAAAAAGAACCTCGCAGCACTGCAGGTCGACCTGCCAGAATTCAATCAGGAGTTTATGGAAGACGTGGGCTTCATGAACGCCATGGCCCTGATCACCCTGGGCAACTACGCCCAGACCGGTCATTTTGGCGGCCCCCTGGCCTATACCCCCTACAATGTCGCCATTCACCTCGGCGGCCCACAGCTGGGCGCAATGCGCTACGATATCCGCGCACCCAAGCATCCCTATGCAGACAAATTCATGCTGGCGGGCGGCCACTGCATCCCCACCTGCTATGCGCTGTGGATGGTGCTCTACCAGGCGCTGTTGAATCAGTTCGAAGCTACCGGCGATGAAAAGTTCAAGTTCGATCCCAGGATCGCGGTGCTGCCGATCGACGCGCTCGGCTTCCGCCGCTCGGCAGGCGCGTGCGCAACGCTGCTACAAGAAAACGGCCTCGCCGACCACCCGCTCTTCGCCCAGGCCAGCCTGCGCGGTATCCGCGCCCTGGCCGGCCATGCCGAGACCACGGACGCCACCAACGATGTCAACGGCGGACCTTCCGGAGTGGGCGTCTCTACGGCGGCTGGCAAGGCCATGTTCTGGGACGCGATCGGCGCCGACGACCAGTTGAAAGTTCTCGCCTTTGAAGGAGAATTCGCCTTTACCGAGGGCCACGCCCAGGAGCTCAAGACCGCGGCGCTGGCCCAGCAGGTAGGCAAGCGGCTACGGGTTCTCCTTTCCATGAATAATTCCGGCATCGACGACCTCCTCCTCGGCGGCGTCGTGCGCGACACCTACGATTACGACCTGCCCAGCCAGTGGTCCTCTTATGGCTGGAACGTATTTACGCTCGCAGATGGCAACGACTACAACCAGATTTTTGCCGCTCTGAAAACCATGGAAGATTGGGACGGCGCCGACCGGCGGCCCATGGTTCTCATTGGCCAGACCCTCAAGGGGTGGTGGCCGGCCGCTCAAAACGGTCAGATTCCCGGTTTTGGCGAGCAGATCGTGGACTTTGCCAGCCATCCCTATGGCTTCGAAATGAACGACGCATACTTCCAGGCTCTGGCAACCACCTTCGAAACGCGCTACGATGTCAAATTTCAGGGCTTGGGCGACGGCGCTCCCGAAACCGAGGCCGAACGCTTGATCCAGTTCAAGACCAATCTGGACGTCATCATGTCGGTCATGGAGAAGAAGGCGGGACTGCGCGAGTGGATCGCCGGGCAACTGCTCGACAGCGCCGAAAAGCTCGACCGCAACATGGCCCTCTCCATCCCCACCGATGCAAACCCCTTTGACGATCCGCGCCTGAAGGTGGAGAATCTGCCCGTCGACCCCATCCAGGCCAGTTGCAGGAATCACCGCACGGGGGAAGAAGCAGTGCGCGAAGTCACGCTCTTTCTACCTCCCGGCATAAAGAAAGGGGCGCGCCAGGGACTGTCCGAAATAGGCGCCTATCTGAATCACGTAACGGGCAACCGCCTCTACACGGTAGCAGCGGACCTCTCCAACTCTATCAATATCGAAAAGAGCAATTTCTGGGGTCATTACGATCCGCTGGAAAACCCCGGCGGCACCCGCGTCAAGGCGGGCATATACGAGGCCGTAAACGCAGCGACCATTTGCGGACTGGCCGGCCAATCCGCATCTACCGACCCCGATATCCACGCGGGCGTCTGGGGCTGGAGCGGTACCTACGGCGCCTTTACCCCCCTGATGTACCTGCCGGTGCGCATCCACAGCCAGCAGAACCAGGATAGTCCATTCGAGCTGGGGGTGGTCACTGTCATAGCCGGACACTCCGGTCCCGAAACGGCCGCCGATGCGCGCAGCCACTTCGGGGTATTTGCACCGCAGGTGTGGACCCTCTTTCCCAAAGGGCAGGTCTGCAACCTGTACTTCTGGGATTACAACGACGTGGCTGCGGGCTATTTCGCGGCCGTGGATGCCGCCCTCAACAACAAGAACCTCGGGGTCCTGGTGATCCACGTAGCACGCCCCGACTTCATTGTGGCCGACCGCAGCAACTGGGCCGACCCCGAACTCAAATCCGCCGCCAAAGGCTGCTACCTCATTCGCGATTGGGATCCGGCCAAACCCGCATGCGGCACCGTTTTCGTGCAGGGCTCCAGCGCCTCGAACAATCTCGTCGGCCTCATGGACCGCCTCGATGCGGACGATCTGAACGTGAGAATCGTAGCCGTCATCAGCGAAGACCTCTTCAACCTGCAGTCGGCAGCATACCGCCAAGCGATCCTGCCGGATTCGCAGCGCTTCGATTGCATGGTGGTGACCACCATGACCAAGCGCGTGATGCCGCTCGCCAACCTGGGGCCCCTCACCGAAGAGTACACCCTGGCTTCGGACCACGACGATCGCTGGCGCACGGGGGGCCTGGAACCGGATATCATCGCCGAGGCCAAGCTGGATCCCGAGTCCATATACCAGGGCGTAAAACGTTTTGTGGACGAACGCGAAAGTCGCCTGGGACGGCAAAGGGAGGCTTTAGGAGCGCTGGGTTAAGCGCCTGTCTGGAGATTCGCTCTGCACCTCGAGTTCGAAGGCAGCAGACCTTTTTATTCTACTTCTCATCTGCCGTTAATTTGATGGGGTGTGACAAAGTATCCTCCCGTCGTCCATCCAGCAAATCCCATTGCCCTACCCCAGCGCCGTGCGCACGATATCTCGAGCCCTGAGCAACTGCTCGCGAGAGCGGTAATACTCCAGCACAAAATAGGGGACCTCGCAGTAGTCCGCCAGGGCGCGCATATAGGTGTCGTAGTCCAGCTGGCCCGCCCCGGTCGAGACGTATGCGGCCACCTCGCCATTAGCGGCAAAGGAAGCGTCCTTGCCATGGGCGATGACGGTGTCGGGTCCCAGGATGCGGACGGCGCGCTCCAGAGGTGTGCGGTCGGGGCAGAAGTTGGCCGCGTCCAGACAGACCTTCAGCGCCGTCGAGCCGACGTGATCCTGCAGCCGCAGGAAGGCCTCGGCGCTGCCCACCGAACCGGCGCGGGTGATCTCGACGGCGAGGTCGACACCGGCCGCCTCGGCTGCACTGCAAAGGGTCGAAAGCGCCGCAACCAGAGCCGCGAAAACTTTCCGGTCATCGCCCTCCTCCGGATAGCCGGATGGGTGCCAGACGAGAATGGGCCGGGGATTATCGCCGCAATGCCCGGCCAGGGCCGCCGTCCGCTGCACGCAGCGCAGGGCGCGCTGCACGTCGGCCTCGACCCGACCTGCGGGACCGACGAGGTCTACGTGCAGCGTCATCGCCGCCAGCGCCAGATCGCCAGCAGCCAGCGTTGCGCCGACTTTCTCCGGAGAGGGATCGTGGGCATCGCCGTCGGCGCCACCACCGAAGAACATCTGCAGCGCCTCGAAGCCCTGTGCGCGCAACTCGTTTGCCGGAATCTGATCTCCGGGCATTATGCCTATCTTCATCTGTTCTCTCTCCTTCTCAAGGGGAATAACCAAGGAACTTTCGGCGCCTCAGGTCAAACGCTATGCTCGCGCAGACGCCAGTCGCCTATCTTTTAGAAGCCGTCTTATAATTCGCTCTGCGGTCCGAGCGCAGCCCAGATTGGAGTTTTTAGCCAGCTTCTAAAGCTCTCAGGGGGATTGCCCGTTGCCCCGACGGCTCCGCAACCCTTGCCCTTACGAGGTGCCTCCAGTTTTACCCTGATTAATCTTTTTCTATATTTTCTAAACATAGGGCAAAACACATCTTTCAACTATGGCCCAAAAACGCCCTGCAAAATTTGCTACAAAATCATTTAATACAGATTCTGCTCAGCGTCCGATCCGGAAAAATGGGGCGCGGCGCTAGACAAGGGAAAGGCCCGATCATGACCGAAGCCGAAGTCTACGAGTTCGACCTCAACGGGTACATCGTCTACCGCAATCTCATCGGCGAAGACGACCTGGCGCGGATGAACGAGCTCATCGATAGCCATGCGAGTGTGGATGCGGACCGCTTCGCCTTCCTCGCCCTGGATCCGATCTTCCTGCGCCTCATGGCACATCCGCGCACCCTGCACATATTGCAGACGATCATCGGCCCCTGGCTGCGCCACGATCACGCCTACGGCATTCAGATGACGAACGCTCTGGAGACCAGGGAGAACCTGCACGGCGGGCTGCGGGCGGATCAGGGCGAACACCAGTACCAATGGGCTTATGGAAAGATGTGGAACGGACTCACCGTCGTCATGTATGCCCTCGCGGACGTGAATCCCGGCGACGGGGGTTTCATCGCCGTGCCCGCCTCGCACAAAGCGAGCCTCAACAGTTTCAAACCGGACGTCGATTCGCCGCTGGTGGCCAATCCGTCTCTGCGGGCAGGTGATATGCTGATCTTCACCGAGGCCCTCGTCCACGGCACCAGGCGCTGGCGCTCGCCACAGCGCCGGCGCTCCCTGCTCTACAAGTATTCTCCCGGCTATTCCAGCTGGTCGCCGCCGCAAGCGAACGACAAGTATCTCGACCTGGCCACCGACGATCTGCAGCGGGATCTGCTGCGACATCCCTTCGTCGGGGGGCGCTCACCCCTCGACTTTCCCGCTCCTGGCGGCGACACCGAATTCTGAGCCCCGGAGAAGCAGCGAAAATCCCAAC
>CAXFTV010000405.1:0-5824 GCA_964005845.1 uncultured bacterium | reverse complement strand
GGAGGTGGTATGCGTCCTCTTCGTCTTCAACTTCAATACAGCCGGGCTGTGGTCCCTTGTCGCCGCCCTCCTTTTCGCCCTTTATTCGAGCTACTTCTACTATTTGAAATTTCTGATGCTATTGAACAAGAGGTCCAACTTGTTGTTGCGCACCATCCTGCCAACCCTGATACTGCTCTTGCTAGCAGCTCTGGTAGGGAAAAAACATTTCCTCCCCTGAACAGAACCGATCCATTTGCACAATTTTCCACCTAGCCCGTTCAGGTCGCGCCCTCCAGGATCTCCTTGAGACGAGCAGCGACGATCTCGTCTTCCCCGACCTCCATCATATAGGGCAATATTTCGATCCCGGTGCTGCCGCTGAACAACTCTATGCGGGGCTCTCCCTCCGAAAGGGCCTGCTCTACCTCAGCGGGTTTCAAGTTAACGACTTGCCCGTCCCATTCAATTATCAAAGACGGCGCCACATTGGAGCGACTCGGGGGATCCTTTATCGTATATTGCAGCGATTTTATATGGCGGAGTGCCGAGCCGATAAACTCCAGCCTGCGCTCCCACTCACGCCATTCCGCCCGGTGGTCGCGCTCGACCCATTGCTCCACCGCGGCCAACAGCCCCATGATCTCTTCCTTGCCGGCTTTCATCGGCCGGCCCAGGGCGTGGTGCGGAGCTCCGTTCAAAAAGGCCGCCTCTAAAAGATCCTTGCGCCCCATGACCAGCCCCGAGGCCTGAGGACCGCGCAAACACTTGCCGCCACTATAGGCCACTAGGTCCGCTCCCGCCTCAAGATAGCGATTGGGCACATCGGGACGCTCGGCCGCGGCATCCACCAGAGTGGGAATGCCGCGCTCGCGCCCAAAGGCTGCCAATTCCCGCAGTGGAATGGCCCCCTGCTCATCCATATCTCCTTTGAATGCAAACATGGCGGTATTTTCTCCCACCGCCTCTTCCAACTCGGAGCGGGAAGCCACATCGACCATTTTCACCCCTACCATGCGAATGGCATGATCGTACACGTGCCGGTGCCCGGCTGGAATCACAACTTCATTTTTCATGCCCGCGGTATCCGGTAGCCGCGCCATTTTCTCCGGATCCGAACCCGCTACACAGGCCGCGGTGACCTGACAGAGAGCGGCGGCGCACCCGCTGGTTACCAGCCCCCATTCCACCTGCATTAAAGCGGCGATCCGCGTCCCGACCGCCGCCATTAATTCGTCCAGGTTGACATAGCGCTTAGAAGCTTCGGACATGGCCTGGCGCACAGCTGGCAAGAGCAGTGAGCCGCTGAGAATAGTATAGGTACCCCGGCAGTTGATCAGGGGCCGCACACCGAGGGTATCGTAGCTGGGAAAAGAAAGCTGCGCCCGACTCATTTATCAACCTCCATAAAATAGTAACACACTAAATGCATCAGGATGGTGTGGATATCCTCCACTCGCCCCATGTGGTGACTTCCAGCTACAATAGACAAATCCGCCAATCCGGCCAGTTTGCCGCCATCAAAACCGGTCCAGCCGATAGTCTTCATACCCTTTTCCCGTGCAACCTCGACTGCATTCAGCACATTCTGACTATTGCCAGAGCCGCTAATCGCCACCAGGACATCACCCCCCTGGCCCAAATTGCGCAACTGCTCGGCAAAAATGGCCTCGTAGTTTATATCGTTGGCCAGGGCCGTCATCCACGACACATTGTCGGTCAGGGCGATGACCCGGAAGCGGGAGTCGCGGCCGTAGCTGGCCCCCTTGCCCAGATCGTTGGCCATGTGGCTGGCAGTGGCGGCGCTACCGCCGTTGCCGCATAGAAAAACCTGGCGCCCCTGGTCACGGGCGGCGCCAATCAGCCGGCGCGCCGCCTGCACTTGCTCCAGGTCCAGGGCATCGAGTGCGGCGCGCAAATCTTCCAGGTAGTTGCGTATGTGATCCATATTTCTCCTAAAGGTTAATGGCCGCGCCAAAGGCCTCGCCGGCCGCTTCCATAACCGCCTCGGAAAGGGTCGGATGGGCATGGACGGTATGCAGTAATTCCTCGTAGGTGGCCTCCAACTTGCGCCCCAGACAAACTTCGGCGATCAACTCGGTGGCCTCGGCGCCAATCATGGCCGCTCCGAGAACTTCGCCGTAGCGGGCATCGAAGATCAATTTGACCAGACCTTCGGCGTCGCCAGCGGCCTGGGCCTTGCCGCTGGCCATAAAGGGGAAACGTCCCACCTTTACCTCGTGGCCGGCCTCCAAGGCCTCATTCTCCGTCAGCCCGACGCTGGCCACCTGCGGCTGGCAATAGGTGCAGCTGGGAATATTGCCGCGGTCGATTTCATCGCGCTCCTGGCCGGCGATAAACTCCGCCGCCGCCACCGCTTCGGCCGCCGCCATGTGGGCCAGCTGGGGTGCTCCGATTACATCGCCGATAGCATAGATGTTCTTTATACTGGTCTCCAGACGCCCATTGACCGGAATGGCCCCCTCCCGAAGGCGCAGACCCAGTGCTTCGAGTCCGAGATCTTCGACGTTTCCCCGCACGCCTACCGCCAGCAGAACTTTCTCCACTTCTTCGACCTGAGTACCACTTTTACCGGTGTAGCTAACCTCGACCCCGCCCTCCTTTTTTTCCACGCTCTCGATCCGTGCCCCCGTCTCCAATTCTATCCCCTGCCCGGCCAGGCTTTTGTCCAGGATGGCGGCAATTTCCTCGTCTTCGCGCGGCAACACCTGGGGCAGAGCCTCCACCACTTTTACCCGGGTGCCGAAAGCATTGTAAAAATAGGCGAATTCAATGCCTATAGCCCCGGCTCCAATCACCAGAAGAGACTCGGGTCGCTCCGGAGTTACCATGGCTTCGCGGCTGCTGATGATATGCTCGCCGTCGATCTCGATGCCGGGAAGGGTTTGGGGCCGGCCGCCGGTGGCGATAATAATGCTTTTGGCCTCCAGCGTTTCGAGCACCTGCCCCTTCCCATCTCTAACTTCTACCTGTTTGGTCGGCGAGATTCGCCCCCTGCCCTTAAAAACCTGAACCTCATTTTTATTCATCAAATAGGCCACCCCTTTGGCCAGGTTATCCGCCACCCCACGGCTGCGCTGGATTACCCGGGTCCAGTCGTAATCGACTTGGCCCACTTTAAAGCCAAATTCATCGGCGCGCTGCAAAAGGCGATAGATCTCTGCCTGTTTGAGCAGGGCCTTGGTGGGAATACAACCCCAATTGAGACAAACTCCTCCCAACTGCTCTTCTTTTTCCACCACGGCTGCTTCCAAACCCAGTTGGCGGGCACGGATTGCCGCAGTGTAGCCCCCAGGACCACCGCCAATGACGACTACATCAAATGCCTTGCGCTCTTGAGCCATTTATTCCTCGCTTTTCCCCGATCTAGATTGACAGTTTTAGAGAAATCTTAATAATATAGGATATCCGGCAATAGTGCCAAAAACCACCTGAGAAACCCGTCCCGCACTTCCAGACCATTTCGGGACCTCTTTGATCGGCTCTAAAATTATGAACTCAGTACAGATCTACAGCGATGGAGCATGTTCGGGCAATCCGGGCCCCGGCGGCTGGGCCGCTCTATTAAAATACGCGGACGGCGGCTACCGCGAGCTGGGCGGTTTCGTAGCCGCTACCACCAACAACCGCATGGAGCTTTTCGCCGCCATCCGTGCCCTCGAGAATGTCGGCGAAGTCGAGGCAATCACCTTGGTCACCGACAGCGAATACCTGCGCAAGGGGATTACCGAGTGGATTCATGGGTGGAAACGCAGAGGCTGGCGCACCGCCGCCAAAAAACCGGTGCTCAACCAGGATTTGTGGAAGGAACTGGACCGCCTCAACAGCGCGCGGGTGCGCTGGGAGTACACCCGCGGCCATGCGGGTAATCCCGACAACGAGCGCTGTGACGATATCGCCCAGGCTTTTTCTCGCGGCGAGGAGCCCTACCTGGAAGACGGGACCTGATCGCAAGCAAAAGTTCTGTAGCGCAAATACGACTATATCCATCCCTTCAGGCGATAGACCACCGTCGACATGTACTCCTTTAGCGCCGCGGTCGAACTTTCCAGAGCGTTAAAACTGGGCAAGAGCCGCCCCAGGTGGAAGGGCCGTTGCACCACCCGCACGTCCGCTGGTGCCGGCACCACCTCGAACCCCTGCCTCCTGAAGGCGGCCACCGCCCGTGGCATATGCATAGCCGAACTCACCAGAATTATGCGCTCGATCCCGCGCTCGCGCAATACCCTCCAGGTGTAAAAGGCATTCTCATAGGTGTTTCGCGAGCGTTCCTCCAGCACAATCACCTCGGAATCCACACCGTATTCCAGCGCCAGACTGCGCATGCGCCGCGCCTCGGTCATATCCGTGCCGACCATCATGGGAATAACTCCCCCGCTCAGCACCAGCAGGGGGGCTCGCCGCGCTCGCAGCAAGCGCATGCCGTGCAATAAGCGGTCAAAAGCTGGCCCCACCTCTATGCTCTGGCGCGGCGGTACCGGCGCATAGGTCGCCCCCCCCAGCACCACGATGGCCGCGCCTGGGGGACAGGCCGCCGTCGCCAGGATTGGGTAGTCGTCCTCCAGCGAGCCCAGCAAGGTATCGCCGACGATCAAACTGCTAAAAAAATACAGTGCCACGATCCCGGCCGCCGCCACCCTGACCCCCCACACGCGCGACCAGCGCCAGTAGACCAGGGCACTTAAGAGCCACAGGACAAAGCAAAACCCCAGCGGCGTAAACAAGGGTTTCAGCATCTTTCCGACCAATATTAACATTCTTTTAAATCCTCTCCGGACATCTGATTGCCTCCCCTTGTGGCCGGAACTATATTATCAAAGTTGCTCAACTGACCAGGCAGGCTGTACCCACAGTAATTTTTTCTAGGCTCCTGAGGGGAGGAAATTGTCATGCTCAACATAGCCTTCGTCGGCGGCGGCGGCATCGCCCGCAATCATGCCGCTCTGCTGGCCCAACTGAGAAATGTCCGCATCGTCGCGGTTAGCGATGTAGTAGCGTCTACAGCTAAGAGTTTTGCAGCGGATTACGATATCCCCGACACCTTTGCCGACTACAACCAGATGCTCGAACTGGATCACATCGACGCGGTCTGGGTCTGCACGCCAACCTTTGTGCACCCGGCCCCGGTCATCGCCGCAGCCCGGGCCGGCAAACACGTCTTCTGCGAAAAGCCCATGGCCCTCAAGGTCGCCGACGCGCGGCGCATGGATCAGACCTGTAAACGCCACGGAGTCCGCCTCACCATCGGCTTTGTGCGCCGCTTCGACACCGAGTGGCCCAAATTAAAACAGGTCGTCCAGTCCGGTGCCGTGGGCCGCCCTGTGATCTGGCGCACCATGAGCAGCGGACGCCCGGGTCCCCCCTGGTTTCGCGACGAGAACAAAGGCGGCGGCCCCCTCATGGACGGTTGCGTGCACAACTACGACACGGCGCTGCAAATTTTCGGCCCGGCGCTATCGGTCCAGGCTTCTTCTATGCAGTTTGACCCCACCAGTGTCTGCGCCGATACCAGCAGCGCGATCGTAAATTTCGCCTCCGGCGACCAGCTTGCCATCGTCTGGAGCTGGGGCGCGGCAAGCGGCGCCAGGATAACTCGTCTGCACGATGTTCTGGGTCCCAAGGGCGCGCTCCAGTTTGGCATGACGGCGGCAAGCGCGCCCAAAAACTTCAACCCCGAAAAACAGGGCGCACTGACGCTCCAGGCCGCTGAGGGCAAGGCCAGGGTTTACCCCTATCGCCGCCAGAACATGTTTCTGGAACAGGCCAAACACGTAGTCCGCTGTTTCGAACGCGGCGAACAACCCCTAGTCACTGGCACGGACGG
>CAXFTV010000404.1:0-3350 GCA_964005845.1 uncultured bacterium | reverse complement strand
TGGCCAGGATGGCGCCGCTGCCACGGGCCGCATCGATCATTGACTGGCAGGCGCGCATGGTGATCCCCAGAGGCTTTTCGACTAGGGCGTGTTTGCCCGCCTGTAGAGCCGGTACTGCCACCTGATGGTGCATGGAGCCATCCGTTACTATATCGACCGCGCTGATATCCGAGCGCGCCAAAACCTGGTCCAGATCAGTGAAGACCAGCGGCTTGCGCCCGAAGAGGCGCTCCACCTCGCGCGCCCCGAATTCGGCATTCTCGCGCCGCATATCGCACACCGCCACCAGATCAATATTGCCGATGCCGCTGTCTTCCAGCACCCGGTAGGCCATGATGTGACGGTGTCCCATGCCGCCGCAGCCGACCACGCAAAGGGGAACCTTTTCCATGAGGTAGCTCCTCGACTTTTATGAAGGCTTCACAATTAAAACTCTCGAACGGGCATAGAATATAAGCTACTCTCACATCTCCTTCAAAAACCAGAGCGTTGATGCCGCCGCACAACGCCGCTTTGCGCTGCCCTAATATGCGATCATTTCCCCCTGCTTAGATAGGCGCCCAACGAACTTGAATTTTGCTCCTGAACTCCTGCCGGCAGGCTGGTTTTAGGCCGACAGGTCCACAGCGCCCAGGGCAGAAAAACCGTTTTCCCATTTCAAACCATATGCCGATGAAAGACTCTTTTTGCCAGGTGCTGCAGCACTTTGAGAGATGAGCTCATTGGCGTGTATGCCCTGTCCCCAATCGACAATGGAGAAAATGATTAGGTCAATTGCATGCAGTGGGGAAACATTGCCGGAACGCTTGCCCAGGTGCGCAGATTGCGGTATTTTTTTCGCATGCCCCCCCCAGGTGGGAAGCGTTGGCCCTGTAGCAACCGCATTCCCCCATGGTTAACGAACATTATGATCGAACTCAAAGAGTCTCTGGAACTGGGCGGCCGCCACCTGCTGGGCTGGCTGAATCCGGAAAGAGATTTCCTGCCCACCGGCAGCTGGGCCATCACCCACGATCTGGCTCGCTGGTGGGACGCCATGCTGCGCCTGGAAGCCGCCACCGGGTTTGTTATCCCGGGCCACCTGGAAGGGGCCAGCCTGCGCAATTTGCACTGGCTCACCGACAATCCGGATGGTTTGTTATGGGTCCCCCCAGGGCTGGACTGGCAGCCCATGAAATTCGAGTTTCACAGCTTTCGCGAAGGGATTCTGACCTTTGCGGCCCTGGCTCATTTCCGCGGCAGCGCCTGGGCGCGGGAGGCCGGGCACCGCTATCTAGAATCGATCGACCGCGCTCTCGAGCCCGACTGCTCCTGGGACGTGGACGCCTTTGCCTACGCGCGGCAGTTCACCACTGGGCGCAATATAGAGCCCGGTCATACACCCGAAAACGAGACGCGCTTCCAGCCCAGCGTTTCCCACGGGCGTTGTATCGAGGCCCTGGTCTGGTTTTATAAGTGGACGGAGGATCCGCTAGCTCTGGACCTGGCGCATCGGCTGGCCCAATTCCACCTGGAGCACACCACCTGTGCGGCGGGCACTATTCCCGCCGCCCTCGCCGCCGCCGAGGGCAGGCCCGGCGACCGCCAATCACATCTTTACACACTCTGTGGACTGCTGCTCTACGGGGCGCTGACCCGCCAGTCGGAATACGTCGACGCGGTCGTGCGCACCTATCGAAACGGAGTGCCGGATCTGGTCAACGAATGCGGCTGGGTCGCCCACGATCTCGGGCTGCCGCGCTTTCCCGACAAAACCGGGAATCCCCTGGCCAATACCGAATCGACCGGCGCGGCGGCGCGGCTGGCTTTGTGGATGGCTCACCATGCGGGAAACGCAGCGTGCTACGACGATGTCGAACGCCTGGTGCGGGCGCGCTTATTGCCCGCTCAGATAAAAGCCGAAGATTTGTGCAGCACCCGTGGTGCGACGCGCGGAGAGCAAGCCCTGGGGGGTTGGGGGGGCAACGATTACCCGCACGCCGGCAAGGGCTTCAACCCCAGCGGCACGGCCGAAATAGTTCATACGATGAGTGCGATCTACCAGCACATCGCGACCCGGAGCGCCGGCGGCCTGTTCATCAACCTGCACTTCGAGCGCGACGACGATATGGTCCGGATCGAGATCGAGCGCGGCGACCGGGGCCGGCTCAAGGTCGTAACGAGAAGACGCGAAAATGTCCTGCTGCGGGTGCCGGGTTGGGCGCCGCTAGAAACCGCAGAGCTCAGCGTCGATGGCGAAGCGGTGGCTTTTCGGATGGTCGGTTCGTACGCCTGCCTGAACCGGGAACAGCTGGCCGCCCACAGCGAAATCGTCCTGCACTACGATCTGCCGCAGCGCCGGACCTGGGAGACCATGCCGGCAGGAGATACCTATGAGTTCGCCTGGAAGGGCGACCAGATTACCGGAGTATACCCCAACGAGCAACCCCTGCCCTTTTACCCGACGCTCGACGATCCGCAGGGAATCGGACAATAATTTTCAGACCGCCAACAAAGTGGCGCAGGCCCCTGTCCACTTTGCACCGCTCGCTTTCCAAGGCCTCAACTCGACATGGCGGCCGAGTCTGAAGATCTCGGAAGATCGCAGCGGCTCGTCCTCCCCCACAGCGCCAGTTGGACCTGATTTTTTGCGGTAGACTATTCCGTTGTTCTCGTCCGCCGCCCCTTCCACCAGACGAGCGGAAGGGCACATCTGCCTCTGTCCGCTAGCACCCCATAGGATTTACTGGCCTAGACTGCCGGCACGCCGGCGCGGTTGGAGGTGAAGGCAAGCCACTGACCCTCGGGCAAAATAGGAGGCTGGCTCCCGACTGTTGCCCGGGCCGGTTGCCAGGTAGGACGTCTCGGTCTCCGCGCCTGGGATGCCTGGCTAAGGGGGCGGCAATTGGCGCGTCGCAATCCCGGGGCGCAGACTGGCCCCGGCCAGCGGCAAACCCGCGCCGTGGGCCTGCAGATAGCCCAGTTCGGTCGGTGTTGGGCCCACCCACTGGCTTTCGACGCCCTCGATGTGTATGAGGCCGTCTGGTTCGACGCGCACAATGGCGTAGAGTGGCTCCCTATAGGGAGCGGTGTATTTGATATAGGGGAAGGCGGCGTCTATGGCGGGGCTGTAGCGTACCTGCACAAAATTATCGCCCATCCAGTAATTGGACATGCTGTTGATCTGCACGTGCCAGATGCCGTCGATACAGACGGCGTAGTCCAGGTGGTGGTGGCCGCTGAATACGGCGACAATCTGGCGCTGGCCAACGGCTTGATTGTGTGTCGCCAACACATCCAGCACTTCCCGGTCGCCGTCTACGTCGCCTCGGTCGAGGGATTGGTGGATGAAGATGAGCACCGGCAGCTCA
>CAXFTV010000403.1:0-10204 GCA_964005845.1 uncultured bacterium | reverse complement strand
GTCGATTTTGAATCTTTATGTTTTGGAGCCGAAATACTTGACGCTGTCGCACGTCCATCCAGGCTTGCTTGTGGATCTAACCTTGAAGCCGCCCACAAGTTGCGACATCTTGTAGCTGACAGCAACGTGTTGAAACTGTGAGTGAGAGGCGAGGGGTAGGTGAGGCAACGCCGCACTTGCTGTAAGCGGCATCTGGGCTTCAATGCTCAAACCGGTGAGTTAGTCGCCTCGACCCTTACAGCGGCCGGCACCAATAACGTGTCGCGGGTCCTGCCCATGCTGGAGCAGAGGCTAAGCGGCGCTATAGATATATTTTAAGTGCGCAATGGGCGGATACAATCCATCTTGCATCTGGGGCGTAAACTATGGAACCGAGGTTTTTTCATAAACGCAGTTTGCCCGAAACGGGCATGGCGCATTACAAGCGCATTTGGGGGCTGTAGTTTGCCGCCCGCACCTGGGGCGGTCAGCAAACTTGAAGCATAGAGTGGCTTTATTAAGCTCAATAGCTGAACTGAGAAAAATCTGGAACAGAAAAAATTCTTATCGATTCATGCAAGAATGACCCTTCAAAGCAAGAATATGGAGACTTTAGAACTGACAAACCGCGAAAGCCAAGTGCTACAAGCACTGGTGAAATCCTACGTCGCCATCGGCGAGCCCGTCGCCTCGAGAACTTTGGGAAAACGCGAGGAACTGTGCATTAGTGCGGCTACCATCCGCAGCACCCTAGCACAGCTCGAAGAAAAAGGTTTTGTCAAACAGCCCCATACTTCTGCCGGCCGCGTTCCAGCCGACAAAGCCTACCGGTTCTACGTCGAGGAATGCATGTCAAAGGATTACGTCTTGCCGGAGGGAGAAGATGTCGAATTGCAGTTGGCCTTGGGGGCCAAGCTGCAGGAGGGGAACATCGATGAGATTTTGGGGCAGCTCGCCAAGGTTGTCGGCGATATATCGCAGCAGCTTGGCCTGGTTATGGCGCCCAGATTTGAGCTTGGTGTTTTTCACAAAATGGAACTGGTAGAGCTCACCGAGAAGCGCCTCTTAATGGTCGTAACTATCGACCAGGGGCTGGTAAAGAGTTTGACCATTGAGGTGGAGTCCCGGGTCTCTCGAGAAGATCTTGACTTGGTGAGCCGCCTGCTCAATGAACGCCTTCACGGTTTGACCATGGCTGAACTACGGCACTCAGTGCGCGAACGCCTGCAGTCCGTCAATGTGGGAAATCCGCAGTTGCTGCGGGTGGTCAGCGAAGAAATTGAAGGTTTAAGCCAGCCCAGTAGTGCTGATCTGCACGTCGCTGGTACCAGTAATATATGCCTGCAGCCCGAATTTCAGGATCCTTTCAAGGTGGCAGGCTTGATGAATCTGGTGGAGAGAAAGGATGCCCTGGTCCACCTGTTGCAGGATCGCGAGGGGATGGTGGTTACCATAGGGGAAGAAAATATTCCCCGTGCAATGAGGGTGTGTAGCATGGTCACAGCCAGTTATGAAGTTGGTGGCATGGTGGGAGTTCTTGGGGTAATTGGGCCGACCCGCATGCCATATAGTCGCGTCGTTGCCCTGGTAAATTACGCAGCCTCGAGGGCTGCCGATCTGGTTAGTTGAAAATTTTGCATTGATCAGGAGGTCACGCAAAGTAACCATGAGTAGACCCGAAGCAGAAGAAAAAGATTTCTCGAGTGAAGAGGAGAGCGGTGGCGACGGAAATTGTGGCGCTACCGAAAAGGACGTGCAAGAGCACATTCTCGCTGATGAAGATGCGGGCGAAGATTCTTTATCAGGTGATGATTCCGGAGCAGAGAAGGCGTTGGGAGAAGAGGAAAGCGCTGGGGAGGAAGATGCCGGCGTTGATGATGAAAGGCAAGTGGAATTCGAAAGGGAGCGCGATGCGGCCCGTGCGGAAGCTCGGGAAAACTACGATCGCTTTCTGCGCGCGACTGCCGAGTTGGACAACTTTCGCAAGCGGACCGCGAAAGTTCGAAGCGAAACTCGCGAGGAAACTTTGCGCGACGTCTTGCTGCAAATTGCTCCGATTCTAGATAATATGAGGCGGGCATTGGCTCAGGAAAACAAGGGAGATGATGCCTTTGCCCAGGGTGTGGAACTTATATACAACCAGTTCCAGGATACATTAAAAGGCTATGGTCTGGAGGAAATCGGGGCCATTGGTCAAGCATTTGATCCGACGCTCCATGAGGCCATGATGGAGATTGAGGATAATGATCATCCGCCCGGTAGTGTGGTTGAAGAGATGGAGAAAGGCTACAAGTTGAATAACAAGGTCGTCCGTCCCGCCCGCGTGATTGTCAGCAAGGCCGCAGAGGAGAATGGGTGAGATGAGCGGCCTAGATCGTGGCATGACCAAGGATGCCGACTTCGGGTCGGCGACTATTGAGAAATAGGATAAAATGGCCAAGAGAGACTATTATGAAGTTCTGGGAATTGGGCGGGATGCGAGCGCGTCGGATATCAAAAGTGCCTATCGCAAACTCGCGTTGAAATACCACCCCGATCGCAACCCGGATAATAAGGCAGAGGCCGAGGAACGCTTCAAAGAAGCATCGGAAGCCTATGAAGTACTCAGCGATGAGGAAAAAAGGGCAAATTATGACCGCTTTGGCCACGCAGGGGTGGAAAATAGCTTTGGCGGTGGGGGCTTTCAGTGGTCTGATTTTAGCCATGCCACAGATTTTGAGGATATTTTCGGCGACCTGTTTAGCAATTTTTTTGGCGGCGGGCGGTCCCGCGGCAGTCAGTCGGGGCCACCGCGGGGGCGCGATCTCAAAGTGCCCCTCGAGCTCACTTTGGAAGAAGTCGCTAAAGGGGTTGAAAAGACGATCAATTTGAACCGCTTGCAGGCCTGCACAAGTTGTAGGGGCTCGGGTGCGGCTACCGATAGCGCAAAGGAGACCTGTGGCACATGTGGGGGGGTTGGCCAGGTACAGCAGGTAAGTCGTAGTTTTTTCGGGCAGTCAGTCGTAGTTGCAGCCTGTCCCAATTGCAATGGGGAGGGCAGCATTGTGCGCCGGCCTTGCTCGGACTGTGGGGGCGAGGGCCGGCGGCGCGAAAAATCGACATTAAAGGTCAAAATTCCCGCCGGTGTGAGTAGTGGAAATTACATTCCCTTGCGCGGCGAGGGGGAGGCCGGTGCCAGGGGGGGACCGGCGGGTGATTGTCTAGTCTTTATTGAAGAAAAGGAGGACGAATTTTTCACCCGGGATGGCAACGATGTGCTCTACCATCTGCCCATCAGCTTCAGCCAGGCTACTTTGGGAGATGAGGTAGAAGTGCCGACGATTGGTGGCAAAGCCCTTATGAAAATCCCCGTCGGGACCCAATCCGGCAAGATCTTCCGGCTGCGTCAGAAGGGAATACCCGATGTAAATGGGCGGGGGGTGGGGGATCAACTTGTTCAGGTCGTCGTGTGGACGCCGACTCAGCTAAACGAGGAGGAGCGCAAGTTATTTGAGGAACTGGCACAGCTTGAAAAGGGACGCATGGCCGCCGAAGGCAAGAGTTTTTTTGATAAGATGAGGCAGGCTTTCACCAATTAAATCATTTTTTTCGAGGAATAGGTAGCAGAATTGCAAGTACCGAGAACACTCCCACAGAACGGCGGCATGCTTCCGGCAGTTCGCAATGCGGTTGCCGTTACGAGTGCCAAAGGGGGAGTGGGCAAATCCACTGTGTGCGTCAATCTGGCTTTGAGTCTTGCAAATATGGGTGCAAAGGTAGGTATTCTGGATGCCGATATCTACGGCCCCAGCATACCTATGATGATGGGAAGTCGAGAACTGCCCGAAATGGGCGCTGGTGATAAGATACTGCCTATCCTAAAACATGGGGTGGCCCTGATGTCGGTCGGATTTGTGACGGAGCAAGAGACTCCCGTGGTCTGGCGCGGGCCTTTGCTGGCACAGGCTGTGCAACACTTCCTTGCACAGGTGGAGTGGGGGGAACTGGATTTTCTGCTGATTGACCTGCCGCCGGGGACCGGGGATATCCCCCTTACGCTGAGCCAGCAAATCGCCCTGTCCGGTGTGGTGGTAGTTACGACTCCACAGGATGTGGCCCTGGAGGATGTCGAACGGGGGATCGCTATGTTTGAACGGGTGGAAGTGGATGTGATCGGATTGGTGGAGAACATGAGCTATTTTATTTGTCCCCACTGTAGTGAAGAACACGAAATCTTCGGGCGTCACGGGGGGCGGGAAATGGCTGCTAAATTGAATCTTCGCTTTTTGGGTGAAATTCCGCTCGAGCCAGGTATCCGCGCAGGAGGCGATCGGGGTGAACCCGTTGTCCTGACCTCGGCGGAAGCCGAGGAAAGTCGCGTTTTTGGACAGATCGCTACCGGCATCGTCGAAGAAATTCACGCTCTGGCCGAAGATGGGTAGAAAGCGACAGGGAACGAAAAAGCGATTTTTGCAGAGGGGTGCTGGTCGGTCGAAAACAAGCACCCTTTTTTTGTCCACTACCACCTTGCTTGGCCGCGGGGGGGGTTACTATCTTAGACGAGATGAGTAGCGAGGTGAAAAACTGGCATTGTCTGCGTCTTATCGTGCCCAAGAATTGGAGCGAGGATATCTCTGCCCACTGCTTTGAACTGGGCAGTTGTGGGGTCCAGAGCGAAAAAGCGGGTGAGGCGGAGAGATTGATTGCCTATTTTGACGCCGCGCTTGACAGAGAGGCTATTTGCAGGGGAATAGAAGAGTATCTCCAGACTCTGGGCCTGGGCCAGACAGCGATCGCCGTAGCAGAACTGGAAGAGCGGGATTGGGAAGCAGAATGGCGCAGTCATTTTTCCCCCGTTTGGGCGACGGAGAGGATTGTCGTCCATCCTTCCTGGATTCCGGTGGAAACCCGGGACGACCAGATCGCTATCGTCATCGATCCGAGAATGGCCTTTGGAACCGGGGGGCACGAATCAACCCAGTTGTGTTTACAGATGATGGAAGATATAGTAGCTCCAAGTGTCCGTTGTCTGGATCTTGGAACCGGGAGCGGCATCCTCGCGATTGCGGCACTCAGGTTGGGGGCAGCTAGCGTCCTGGCCGTGGATATAGACCAACGGGCGGTGGCCAATGCGCGCGAGAATCTGCTTCAAAATGGGGTTGAAGGGACAAGCGCAGAGGTGCGGCAGGGCAGCATCGATCAGATCAGAGGTGATCGCTTTGACCTGATCATGGCAAATATTCAAAGCCATATTTTGCGTCCCATGCTAAGGTCCGTGCGCGAACATTTAAAACTTGGCGGACGGGTGGTTTTTTCCGGTTTGCTGGACCGCGAAGAGCGAACTTTTCGCTCCGTAGTCGAAGAGGTCGAGTTGGATGTAGAGCGCATTCAGGCAAGAAAAAACTGGATTTGCATCGTCGCGCAGAGGCCCTTGTAAATGCCGGCTTTCCTGGTGCGACCTGAGGATGTAGGGGGGCAGAGGCTTGTGCTGCGGGCGGCAGAAGCCTCCCATCTGGTGCAGGTCAGGCGGCATCGGGTGGGACAGGAGATTGAGGTGGTCGATGGCAGGGGTTTGTTTTACCGCGTGCGCATTGTCAATATCGAGCCCGACGTGGTTTGTTGCCAGATTTTGGACCGTCGGGAGGGGCGTGGCGAAAGTATGGTGCAACTCAATCTGGCACCGGCGCTTTTAAAGGGGCAGCGATTTGATTTCGTCGTCGAAAAAGCAACCGAAATAGGGGTGAGCCGGATCGTTCCCCTGCTGAGCGAGCGCGGGGTTGTTAAAGCGGGATCGGGAAATAAAATTGAACGTTGGCAGCGCCTGGCCGGGGCTGCCGCCAAACAATGCGGGCGTTCCCATTTGCCTGACATCGAGCAGCCTGCTTCTCTTGGAGAGGTCATAAAAACCTTTAGAGAGGAGAATGATTTGGTGCTGATGGCTACTCCGGGACTGCCCAATCAGAGTTTTAGACAGTATTTCAAAAGGGGAAACTGCAGGCGGTTGGGCCTGTTGATCGGGCCCGAAGGCGGCTTTGCGGCAGGGGAACAGGAGCTGGCAAAAGAGGCCGGGGTAGGGTTGTTTTCCTGGGGCGAACGCATCCTCAGGGCAGATACGGCCAGCATCGTGCTGGGGGCATTATTGCTGCATGAAAGTGAGCAAAACTTTGGCTAGAGGAGTGAATAAAGTGAGGTATGAAATTCTGCTACTGCACGGACCCAATCTCAATTTGCTGGGGACGCGCGAGCCGGAAATCTATGGGAGCGAGACGCTGGACGAGATCAATCAGTTGATCGAAGCAGAAGCCGGCACGCTTGGGGTGGGGATTCGCGTGTTGCAGTCGAATCACGAGGGAGCGCTGGTCGATGCTCTGCACCAGGCGCGCGAGTGGGCAGATGGCCTTGTTATTAATCCGGGGGCTCTGACCCATTACAGCCTTGCTTTGCGCGATGCTTTGGCGGGAGTCGGTTTGCCGGCGATCGAGGTGCATCTTTCTAATATTCATGCCCGCGAAGAATTCCGTCATCATTCGGTGGTGGCGCCGGTCTGTATAGGGCAACTGGCCGGGTTTGGAAGTTTGGGCTATCTCCTGGGGCTGCGGGCTTTGCTCGATTATTTGGAGAAACGTGGTCGTGAGTAGACTGAGAAGCCTGCTGCGGGGAAGCGCCCTTTTGCTGCTGCTGCTGCAGCCAGTTCTGGCCGGTCCCGTGCTTATGATCAACCGAAACCAGGTTAGAATCCGCGCCGATGCAACGGTTCAGTCGGCGCGGATTGCCACGTTGAGGCAAGGGGACGAAATAGAACAGTTGGGCCGCAAAGACGAATGGTTCCAGGTGCGTCTTGCCGACGGTCGCGAAGGGTGGGTAAATGCGCTGCTGGTCCAGGAGCGCCTGGTCGTGACCGGGGTTGGAGTGCGTATTAGACGCGCTGGGGCCGCTGATTCGGGCGCCTTCGCGGTAACTGTCAAAGGGCAGGAACTGGGCAAAACGGGGAGGGAGAAAGGAAGCTGGTACGAAGTTGTCCTGCCAGATGGCAAAAAGGGCTGGATAGCAAAAAAATATGTGCGACCCAAGGAAATGACAATTGGACCCGATGTCGGAAGGGCCTCCGCAGCGGTCTCGCCGGTGCCTCAGGAGGCGCTTGCAGGGACGCCACCAGAGATAGAAGAACGGCATCTATCAGAGCGTGTCGTCTTGCAGGCCGATCCCTATGCTGAGGGCTTGCGTTACGAATTTGAAGAAAATTATCTCGCCGCCCTGAGCAGTTTTGAACGCGTCCTGGAGAAGGAGCCCAATAAGCTGAGGCCGCGCATACATGCCGCCCTGGCACACAAGGAATTAAAGGACTTCGATGCAGCTCTGGAAGATCTCTATTATGCCCTCGAAATAAGCGGAGGGCGACGGGATATCTACATGCATATCGGGGAGGTCTATCGCCTCAAGGGAAATGCGGATAGCACCTACAAGTACAAAACATTGTATAAAGGCGAAGATCCCCTCCTCGCAATAAAGAGCGAAAATAAAGAAAGTGGAGAAGGAGCAGCGTCTGAAGGTTTGTTTGCCAGCATCGATTGGCGGTACGCAGCGGGTATCCTAGGGGGTCTGGCTGTTCTGGGCATTCTATTTGGTCTGCTGCGCCGCGTGTTCCCCAGAGGCCGGAAGGTAGTAAAACCGAGAGTGGAGAAAGAGGAGGGGAAATTCGGGCGCGAATTGCAGGAGAGCAAAAAGCGGCGTGATGCGGGGGGAGTCAGCGCCCCCGAAGAAGGTGAACTCGATCGTCAGATCGCAGAAAAATGGCAGGAGCTAAAGCAAAGTGCGGAGATCTTTGCCCTCGAAGAATCTCCGGCTGGTGAAGTTGTAAAGAAGGGAGAAGACGCTAATTTAGAGCAGGTCCTGGCCCATCTTGAAACCATTCGCAAAGGGCTTGAGGTACAGGACGAGAGAGCTCTAATTTATGCCGACATCGTGCGCCTGCAAAATATGAAAATAGAGGCGATGAACGAAGAGTTGAGGCTGCTGGGACGGCGGCGAAAATAAAAGTGCTGTCAATGTCTTTGCCTCGGGTTTGCTGCGGAGAAAGCGGCGCGCTTAGAATACGTAGGTGATTTTGAGCTTCGATGTGCCCTGCTCAAAGGAAAGTTCGGGAAAGATCCGGCGGGTCGATTTGCGGGGCAGCAGGGAGACCCCCAGGGTGCCTGCTGCCACCAGTGCCGAACCCCAGCCCAGCAGGCGTGCCGTGTCCGCTTCGTCGCGCAGGGATGCCGCCCGAGCTCTGGTTTCCTCCATCTGTTCGTTTTGATCGGCTTCTGTTTCCTTGTCCGAGGCCCGATCGAAGAGCAGGCCAGATAAAACGCCAAAGGCAAGCGTGCCCCCCAGGAAACTGATATAGGGAAACTCGGTAACTGTGATGGTCTGGGCGGTGCTGCCGAGTGATTCTATCGTGACAATTTTTTCTACCTGTTCGCGTTCAAAGGTAAATACCTTATTATCAATCTTCATGATGAACATATCTTCGGCTTCTTTGACCAGGTGACCCATGACTACGTTGCCATCGGCGAGGTAGAGACGGGTATCGGGACCACTGATCGCGGGCTTGGTCTGGGCGAATGCAAGGCAGGGTTGCATCGCCAGAAACAGGGCTGTTGCCAGGGCCACCCAGCGTTTCATAACAAAGTCTCCTGGTTAAGTTGGCGCGAGTTTTTATGGGCTTAAAAAAATCTTCAAAAAGATATAATTAATAGAGCTTGGTAGCTGTGTCAATATATGATACTCCTCAAGAGGAACCAGGTTCCCCCCAAGGCGATGACTCGGCCGCGAATTTAAATGCCGCGAAACTGCGGCAAATGAGCATTGCCAAGATCGAGGAGTTGGAGAAAAATAGCTCCTCTTCAGATAAGGCGCTCCAGCGTTTGCTCGAACTGGATGAACGGATCGGCGTTCGCCGTCTGGCCATTCGGCATAGTCGACGCTTTGCGCGCGAGGAAGCCGAAAAAGAGCGCCTGCAGCGTTTGCTCGAGTTGGAGCGGCGTTTCTGGGCAGTTGGAACTGAGTGGGTTGCCGGAGTAGATGAGGTTGGTCGCGGTTGCCTGGCCGGACCAGTGGTGGCCGCTGCTGTGGTATTTCCACCCGATGTGGTCATTCCAGGGCTCAACGATTCCAAAAAGTTGACTCCGGAAAAACGCGAATTGCTCCAGGAGCAGATAAGGCACCAGGCCGTGGCTGTGGGGTTGGGGTTGGTCGAGGCCAGGGAGATCGATAAGCTGAATATTCTGCATGCCTCGCTCCGGGCAATGCGCCTGGCCCTGGCAAATCTGGGGCTTGCGCCCGGTCAAGTACTGATCGATGGCAATAGAAGCCCTGGCAGTCCTTTCCCGGAGTTGGCCGTGGTAGAAGGGGATGCGAGGTCATTGTCAATTGCCGCGGCTTCTGTCGTCGCCAAGGTGCATCGGGATCGCTTGATGGTCGAATGCGGGCAGGAGTATCCCCAATATGGTTTTGCAAGCCACAAAGGGTATGGTAGCGCGGCTCACCTTAAAGCACTTAAAGAACACGGCCCCTGTAGTTTGCACCGGCATTCCTTCGCTCCTGTCGCCGCTTTGACAAAGAAGCGCCCAAGTGAGGCATGGAAAATTTTTGCGGAGGGCCTTGAAAGTTGTTGGGATCATGCCGAGTTGGAGAGATTGACCCACTTCATCAAAGAGGGAGCCGGGAGTCTTAGAGAAGGGGAATTGGAAGAGCTGCGGCGGCTTTACAAAACCCGCCTGCAACAGCTAAACAACCGCGGCAGGAAAGGGGAAATCGCAGCTGCTGATTTTCTCATCTCCAAGGGCTATGAGATTCTGGAGCGCAACTACCGCGGCGCCGGGGCCGAGATCGATTTGATCGTGCTCCAGGAGAATTGCCTGGTTTTCGTCGAGGTCAAGAGCAGTTGGGATGGCGGTCTGGGGCATCCCGAGGAGCGGGTAGGGGAAACCAAGCAAGTCCATCTGATTCGCGCTGCTCGACACTATATACAGCAACAGTCCAGAGGGAAAGATCGGGAGTATCGCTTCGATGTAATTGCCGTGTCGGGAGGGCGAGAGAGCGAGGAAATTTCCCACGTGGAAGATGCATTTCGTCCCTGAAATGAGGTCGCTACTAAGCTCCGATCTCATTGTAAACCACCCGCCCTCCAACGATGGTGGCGACGGCTTTCCCCTTCAGGCGATACCCATTAAATGGCGTATTTCTGGAGCGGGAGCGGAAGCGG
>CAXFTV010000402.1:0-3572 GCA_964005845.1 uncultured bacterium | reverse complement strand
TCCATGTCGAACAGGTTCGCCTCGTGCGGGCCCTCGGCCAGTTTGACGCCACCGCCCTTGCCGCGCCCGCCGGCATGTATCTGGGCTTTGACTACTACCCTGCCCCCCCCCAGGTCCGCAGCGATCTTTTCCGCCTCTTCTGCCGTGCGGGCCACCCCACCCTCGGGCACGGCGACCTGGTACTGGCGCAGCAATTCCTTTGCCTGATACTCGTGAATTTTCATTTGCTATCTCGCCTTGTTTAATTCGAATATCAAACAATACGCAAACTTTAAACCCATGGCAAGATGGTGCATTTCGCCAGGTGATGAATACGGGGCAAAAAAGTAATAATCTCCATGGCCGGCGCCTGGGGCCAGGCTGCCAATGCACCCATCGGCGCAACCATTGATATCCACTCCAGCGAGGGGACCCGTCCCTGAACGAGGGCTCAAATCACAGGCCAGCACGGCAGCCAGAGACGGGACTCCCGCGGTTTTGTGGGCCCGGGGGAGGAACTTGGATCGCGAGAGTTAAAGACTTAGGAGGCTGGCTAGACGTATTTTCGCAGGCGCTCACGGATTTCCGCTACGGAGAGATCTTTGAGAATATAGTCAGTGGCCCCCGCGTTGATGCATTGCTCGACGGTTGAGGGATCGGCAGCTACCGTGAGCATTACGGTGATTGGGCTGCGGCCATCCTCTCCAGAATAAAGGTTCTGGAGGACATTGAGACCGCTCATTTGCGGCATGTGCATATCGAGGACCAGCAAACCCGGCTCCATTCCCCGGACCTTGTCCAAGGTATCGGCACCATCTTTCGCCGCCGTCACCACACACCCGAGACTCTTACAGATGGCGCCTATTTTCTTGCGGGTCAGCGCCGCATCATCTGCTATCAGCACGTGCTTTTTACCCTGCAAATCCTCCCCCTCGTACGCGCTGATAGAGGCACCGCACCACGAACAAAAACGAGCGTTCTCGTAAAGAGCGAGTACCAGGTTACAATCGGGACACTCGAATGCAAATTTGCGGGTATGATCTCGATCCATCATATTCCATCCTGATCTTTGTTAAACGGGTGCTTACGCCGTGCTAGTCAGGTATGCTTCGAGTGCACGTTTGGCGCTGTTAGACTCGCGATGGACTTCGTCGAGCAATGCCGCCACCTGCGAGAACGAATTCAATTTCGCACAATCTTCCAGCTGCCGGCAAACTGCCCCCATCCGGAGCACGCCCATATCGCGGCAGCTACCTACGAGAGTGTGTGCCTCCAGCATCAAATCGGGTCCGTGCTGCCGCTGGTAGGCCTGCCGCATCGCCTCGATGCGCCCGGGGACATCCGCGAGGAAGAGGTTGATATTTTGCTGCAGCGAGAAATCGCTCACATCCTCCAGCGTCTTTAGATCAGCCAGGCAGGACTCATCGAGCACCGCCGGCGCGACGGCGCTCGCCTGCTCCACCTCCACACCTTCCAGGGAGGCCTCTGCCAGCGTCTCCACGTTGCGGGCGATGGCCTGGGCCAGGGCGGCTCTGCGGATGGGCTTGGTTAGGTAATCGTCCATACCAGCTTGCAGACATTTTTCACGGTCGCCAAGCATGGCAGCCGCAGTGAGCCCAACGATCGGAGTGTGCGAGTCCGCTGCGGCCTCGGCCTGCCGAATGCGGCGCGTGGCCTCCAGACCGTCCATCTCCGGCATGAGCATGTCCATTAAGACGAGGTCGAAGGTTTCGCGCTCAAGTCTGTCGAGGGCCTCACGGCCGTTCCTGGCAAGTTCGATATCGTGCCCGAGTTCCTGCAAAAGTCCGCTCACCACTTGTTGATTGATTGTATTGTCTTCGGTAATAAGCACGCGTATCGAGCGGGTAATCTCCGGGTGACCTGAAGTGGCCTCGGGCGAGGATGGAGGGGAAACGCCGATGGCGTCCAGCAAGCTGTCGCGCAGCCCGGACCAGGTAATGGGCTTGTGCAGAAAATAACTGATCCCCAGGCCGCGGGCCCTATCGACGTAGGGTTGACTGTCGAGCGATCTGAGCATCAGGATCAGCGGGGTCTCGGGCAACATGCGATGCAGTTCCCCGGCCGCAGAAAGCCCTTTCTCCTCCCCTTCGGAGTCGCGGTGCAAATCCTGTAAAATCAGGTCGTAGACCGGCCTTTCTGCGGCATCGAGCGCAGTGGCATCATCGTTGACGATAGTGGCCACAATATCCCACTCCGCCAGGTAATCGTGCAAGATGCGCCTGTTGGCCGCATTGCCTTCAACAACCAGGACGCGCAATCCGGCGAGGTGCCGGGTTCCCTCCATTTCGGGCAGGGGCGCCGCCATGCCCAAACAAATGGTGGCGTAGAAAGTACTGCCCCTTCCGGGCTCGCTGTCCACCCGCATCCGCCCCGACATTTTCTCGACCAGCATCCTGGAGATGGTCAAACCCAATCCAGTCCCACCGGCTCGGGCGGCGGTGAGGTCAGCCTGCGAAAAGGCCTCAAAAATCGAAGCCTGCTGCTCCAGGGGAATACCGACGCCCGTATCGCGCACCGCCAGTTCCAAGTCGACGCTCTGGTCGCCCGAGGCGCTTCGCTCAACGGTCGCGACCACTTCGCCGCGTTCAGTAAATTTGACCGCATTGCTGACCAGATTTATAACGATCTGGCGCAAGCGCAGAGGATCGCCGCGAACCGCATCCGGGACGCCCGGCGCGAGGTGACAAGCGAGCACTAGGTTCTTCTCGTGGGCGCGAAAAGCCATGAGATTCATCACTTCGTCGAACACTTGACGCAGCGAAAAGTCGCTTGCTTCCAGATCCAATTTGCCGGCTTCGATCTTCGACAGGTCGAGAATGTCGTTGATGAGGGCCAAGAGCGCATCGGCCGAGGTATCGATGACGTCCAGCTGGCTGCTTTGATGCGATTCCAGGGGCGATCCTCTGAGGAGTTCGACCATGCCGATAATGCCATTCATCGGCGTGCGGATCTCGTGGGACATGTTGGCCAGAAACTCGCTCTTGCTGCGACTTGCGTCCTCGGCCAGCTCCTTTGCTTGCCGAAGCTCTTCGGTGAGGATATTTTTCTGGGCGACGGCTCGTTCGAGAGCATCCATCACCAGATTGTAGCGCTCGGCGATCTGACCGACCTCGGTGAAGGGTTCCACAGGGGCGCGCAGGCCCAATTCGCCGGTTTGAGTCTGCTGATTCATCACCTGGAATAAGTCGAGAATCTCGGTTGTGGCCCCGTGCTCGGAGATATTCAGACCAATATGCTCGTCTGCGGCGGGAACGCGCAGAGGATAAAATCGATTGACCAGGCGCAGGATTGTATAACTCAAGCCGAAGGTCCACGCGAAGCACGCCAGAATCCCCATGATCTGGGCTTGCAATTGAGCCCAGAAGGACAGTCCCGTGTCCAGTATTTCGGGCGCGCCGAACAGGGCCACGGCCAGGGTGCCCCATATGCCCGGCGCGAGATGTACCGGAATGGCACCGACGGCGTCATCTATTCTCATGCGGAGCAGCAAGTAGTCGGTCGCCAGAGCGACGCCCCCCCCGATGGTTCCGATAACGACCGCCGCGGGAGTAGTTACGGCGTTTGCCGCCGCG
>CAXFTV010000401.1:0-2153 GCA_964005845.1 uncultured bacterium | reverse complement strand
CGGGCGGCTTCTCGAGCCACACGTGCAAGCCGGCAGCAAATGCCTGGCAGGCCAGTTGCGGATGCAGTTGGGGCGATACGCAGAGAAATACAGCATCGAGGTTTTCGTTCCGGTACATCTCTGCGGCATCTGTATAATAGGCTGTTGCGCCATACTGGGAAGCAGTTGCCTGTGCACGTGCGAGATCGATGTCGCAGACTGCGCGCAGCGAGACCGGGAGAAAGTTCATGGTCGGCAGGATATTCCGGTAGGCGTGCGAGCCGACTCCGACCACGGCCACGTTTAATCTGTTCTCGAATTCCCTCTGGTAGGGCATCTATTTCATCCTTCGCTATTCGATTCCGGGTACGGCGCTGCGGATGAAGTCCATATCCCGCTGCAGGATCTCGGTGTAATCATAGCCCTCTTTCTTTTCCCCATGCGAGCCGTTCAGACAGATCACGGGGATCGTCCCGTCCGCAACTACTTCCCGGGTAATTTCCACCACCGGCCACGACGCATCTTCCAGAGACGACCTCCAGCACAGATCCCTGCTGTTGGCATTGTGCTGGCCGCCCTTCAAATGGTAGTAGCGGACGAGATCTTTTAGCGTCCTGTAAACCGCTAGCGATGGAAATGTTCCCAATTCCCACAGGTTCTGTACATCCCAGGTGAAAGAGACTTTGTCGACGCGATCCAATGCTCTGAAGAAATCGAGTATCTCCATCGGGTTGGACAAGATACAATGCCCAGTTTCGTTTTCTATTGTCGTGTGAAATCCGGCCTCGTAAATCCGATCGATGGCCTCGCCATAGAGCGGAAGCGCCCAGGGGTGCTCGGCATTGAGGTAGGCTATGCTGTCTTCGATCGCCACCCTATGCGCCGTTTGGGCTCCGAGCAGTCGGATCATTCTGGGTTGCAAGATCCTGGCAATCTCGAGCATGTGATCAATTTTTCCAAGGTGATCCCGACGGAATAGCGCCTCACCGAGTTCCACTTCCGGCTCGAAAAGCTGCGTCGAAAAGCAATATACTGAAAGTCCGCGCTGGCGAATCAATTCCCGTGCCCGCGTCGCTTCTGCGGCGCTCAAGTCCACGATGCGTTTACCAAAGACCAGGTCTTTCAGATCCAGAAGTTTCAAACCCCATTCAAGATGGCGATCCAGGGCGCGAACAAAATCGCTCGATGCCATTGTATTCAGCACGGTCAGCTCAACCATGTGATGTCGTCGACCTCCTCCCGGTCTCGCAGTGGTTGAAGCAGCGTCCAGTCCAGGTCGAGAGCGCCTGGCTGCCGTTCTGTGTCACGGGTGGCAACAGCGCCGGCGCGAACCTTGGCGCAAGGCTGCTAAAGATAGAAATACAAGGGCTCAATAGTCAACCGCTTGGAGGGGAAGATTTAGGGGAGGTATCGCTTTGCCAGATGAGGTGTACAGAGCCACGCAGGCCATGCCGCTGGGGTGGTTCGAGGCTGCAGCGGCTGGGGGCCTCCAGGTGCCCCGTGGTTGCCTTTTTGCAGGGTAGGGGGGCGGAGTCGAAGATCCACTCCAGGCAGGCGTTGACCTGGGGGCGGTGAAGGCCCTATAATTTTCATGTCCTGGTCATTGCAGGTGACGAGCCCGATGAATTTTGGCCGCGTCCGCTCCGACCTTTTCGCGGGGTAGGGGCAGGCGCAAATTTTTCTCGTAAAGTTCTGGAGAACGGCAACCATGGCGGAAAAATACCACGAGATCGAATGCGATATCCTCGTCCTCGGCGGCGGTCTGGGAGGAGTGGCCGCCGCCCTGCGCGCCGCCCGTTCGGGTTACCGCGTCTGCCTCACCGAAGAGAATTACTGGATTGGCGGGCAGTGTACTGCCCAGGGCGTTTCCGCGGCGGACGAAAATCAGTATATCGAGACTTTCAGCGGCACGGCCTCGTACTACGAATTCCGCAACCAGATCCGCGCTATCTACCACGCCAATTACGAACTCTCGGATACAGCCTTAAAAGCACCTTTCCTCAATCCGGGCGGCGGCTGGGTCAGCCGTCTCTGCTTTGAACCCCGGGTCGGACTGGGCGCCTTGCTGCACCTGATCCTACCCGAGGTCGAGGGTGGCCGCCTGCAACTTTTCTACCGCGCCCGGGTGCAAGGCGCGACGATGCAGGATGGCGCCATTCGCACTGTCGTCGTCG
>CAXFTV010000400.1:0-3362 GCA_964005845.1 uncultured bacterium | reverse complement strand
GCTGAAGATGGTTGTTCAGAGCCAGGCCAGTGATTGGACAGGTGGTGCTCATCATATACCCAAGAGCAAGGCCCGGATCCTCAGCGCCGCCGATGGGTGCCAGCAAATTCACCGATACCGCACTATTTTCGCCGATTCCTTGCTTGGCACCAAGCACCACAGTATTAAGCGCATCTGCACCATCGTTGAGAACGCCAAGGGTTATTCTCGCACCAACTTCCAATTTGTCGCTGAGCGAATATTTGGCAATCACCGGCACATCGCTGCCATCGGCAATAGCACCGATATCACCCGTGGACAGGCCTACGTCTAAGGTTTTTGAACCGGCACTGCCGGGTAGGCCGTAGTACCAATCGTAGTGTTTTTGTTGTGCCTCAATTTGCGCGCTGCAAAAGGCCATCATAATGCCTGCCAAGACACATATTTTTTTCATATATTCCTTCCTAGGAAATTAGTAAAAAAAAACATACAATGAACGCCCCCCGGAAGGGGAACGCCCATAGATAACTACAAAATAAAATTTTAGCAAGAAAAAATAACACTCAATTCAATTTTTCTTGCGGTACATCTCCGCAAAATCATCCTGCGCTTCCCAACCCAACAGCCGCTTGGCTTTGTCCACTCTATAATGTCGATGAGGCAATTTGCTGCAGATGAAGAAGGGTTCGTACGGAGTGGGCATTTCAGCAGCCCGCAAACCGTAGAGGAAAGACTCACCGGTATCTTCCCAGGATGTGTAAAAAGGCCCTAATCCCCTGCCTTTTTCTTCATCCCGGATTTTGCGCGGACGAAATCCACAGAAGAGAAAGGTCAGCACCTCGAGGCCACAGCGCTCGGCAAATACCTGAATGATATGACCACCCAGATATTTGCTCAGGGCATAGAGATCATCGCCCGGATGCAGCGGGATATCTTCTGCCACCTCGAAGTCATTCGAATAATCTGCGTTGTGGCTCAGCGCATGGTGAAAAGGGCCGGTGTGAATCAAGCGTTTCAAACCACACTCCACCGCCGCCCTGGCTATGTTGTAGGCGCCGCTCATATTGACCCTGAAAGCCAGGACCGGATGGGGCCGCACGACGGTCAGATTGATGGCCGCGTCCATGCCCTGACAGGCTTCCAGGACCTGGTCGTAGCAGGTTATATCCACTACCCGGTTCTCGTGGGGTGATTGCAGCAATTCGGGGACGGGGGCATTGGGACCCTGGGGCGATTCTTGGCTGGCGATTTCCCGCATGGGTTTTAAATCGGTTACCCGCAGAGTATAAAAACTTTTAAGCGCCTGGATCGACGCGGCCCCCACGGGGCCACCGGCTCCAAAAATGACTATTTTTCCCTCTTTCACCGTAGCCATGACTTTCCTTTTCTGTAAGACCGCCCCTATACCACGTGGCGCAAGATCCAGTTGTGCCCTCGACCCGGTTCGTCTTCGCACAGCGCCGCCGCCACCGCCTCAACCGCATCTGCAGCGCGCGTGCCGCCCTCTGCGTCCAGACTTCCCAGGCGCAGACAGACCACTTCAATTTTGCCGGTCCGGGCAATTTCCCGACAGACCAGTTCAGCTGTGTAGGGCGCCAGTGAATCGGCTTCTGCGCGCGGCAAGGGACGCCAGTCCGGACTCAATATATAATCATCCGGGTAATCCTGTAGCAACGCCATCTGGCTGATCAGGACGAACCGTTTAATTCCCGCTTCGCACGCCGCCGAAACCACTACGTAGGTGCCGCGGGCGATCTGATCCAGCAATTCCGCTCCAGCCTGTGCGTCCCTTCCGGCCTCCGGTGGCTCAAAAGGCAGCGCGTGCACGAGCGCCCCGGCACCCTGGACGACCTTAGCAACCTCCTCGGGGGCGCACAAATCCACACAGCGGTATTCCCGGCCTCCCAGATCATCCGGAGCTACTGCGGCCCCACCTATCGGCACAATTTCGCCGACCTTCTCCAGACTGCAACATAGCAGTGCGCCCAGGGGTCTGTCTGCACCTGTCACGATGGTTTTCACTGCAGTCCTTTCCGCTCACCAGGAGAGCTTGGATGAAAGGTTGTGAAAAAAGTAATTCGGTTCGAAGTAAATTAGCTTGGCGGTGTGGGGGGCCTGACGAATGTGCACATCCTGACCTGGGCTAAGCGAATCGACCTGCCGACCGTCTATGGTTAGATAGACATGGGGATCGCGCGTCTCTGGACTGATATGGAGACAGATATGAGATTCCGGCGGCAAAATCAGGGCGCGCGAAGTCAGATTATATTCGTTGATGCCATCCAGTATCATACAACGCACATCCGGCATTACAATGGGCGCCCCCATGGCCAGCAAGTGCGCAGTACTGCCCGTGGGGGTGCCCACTACCACCCCATCCGCGCGGATGGTGCGAATCTTGGCGTCACCGACAAATACATCCGTGAAAACCAGGCGGTTATAGGTGCGCACGATCACCTCATTGATGACGCGTCGGGCACCACCCGGGAATTCACAGTCTAACACCAAACGCTCGCTGACCAGAAATTCGCCCTGTACCAGCAGCGTGGCGATGTGCTCGAGATCCTTCCGATCTGCAGCCGTCAGGAAACCTATTTTGCCAAAGTTGATGGCCAGCACCGGACAATGGGGAAAGCGGTCGAGCGCATGCAGTGCCGTGCCATCCCCTCCCATGGCCATAACCAGATTTACATCGTCGGGAATTGCCACCATCTGATCCAACAAAATCAGGTCGATCCCCCGCCCGGCAAAAACCTTGTGGATCTCTTCGAGAGGATACTCCTGCTCCTCATCGCGCAACAGGAGCCCGATTTTCTTGAGTTCGAGCATGGAATTAGACGGCTGTCCTCTATTTGGACCGGGCCTGCTTGTCCGCCTGCATCTCGTAGGCCTTGATCAGAGCCTGGGTACCTTCGTCGGCGCCACCGGCGCGCTCGACGATATTGAAATACTGGTGGGCTATACTCGCACCAGGTAATGCCAATTTGATATCATTGGCTGCTTGCAGCACCAGTTTCAGGTCTTTCTGCTGCAACTTGACCATGAAGCCAGGGGCAAAATCGTCATCCAGAATGCGCGGCCCCAGGTTGGATAACTGCCAGGAACCCGCCGCCCCGCCGCTGATCGCGTCGAGTACCTTTTGCACATCCATTTCAGAAGCCGCGGCCAGCATCAGCGCTTCGGCCATGGCCAGATTGTTAACTGAAACGGCGATCTGGTTGCACAACTTTGTGGTCTGACCGGCACCATTGCCGCCGATTAGATTGATGTTGGTTCCCATCGCCTCAAAGACCGGCATGCATTCGTTAAATACCTCTTCGTCTCCCCCGACCATAATTGAAAGAGTGCCGTTTATCGCCCCGACATCCCCACCGCTAACCGGT
>CAXFTV010000399.1:0-3258 GCA_964005845.1 uncultured bacterium | reverse complement strand
TTGCCCCGATTGTTGACGATTGCCGCCTATTTGGCCTATTATATCCGCAGCCAACACACTATGGAGAAGGGACGCATACCCATGGAACGACGCGCCTTTGTAAAAACCCTGGCTGCCTCTCTGGCGACGGTCGGCGTCCTGGCCGAAGTGGCCCGCGCCTTTGCCGACCAGCTCGAAGCCTTGCAGACCGATATTCAGACTCTTTCGACAGAGCAGGCCCTGTGGAAACGCGTTCGTCAGGAGTTCCTCCTCAATCCCGGCCTCGTCCACTTAAACTGTGGCAGTGCGGGAGCCACGCCCCGCATGGTGATCGACGCGGTCAGCGCCTACATGCGCCAGTTTGAAGGCGACCCGGTACACCACAGCTTTGGGTCCCGGGATGAGGTGGCGGCCAAGGCGGCCGAGTTTCTCAATGCCGCCGCGGACGAAATCGCCGTGACGCGCAATACCACCGAGGGCATGAACATGATCGCCGAGGGGCTCGACTTGCAAGCGGGCGACCAGATCCTCACCTCCAACCACGAGCACGGCGGGGGCATGATCTGCTGGCAGCATCTGGCCCGAAGCCGGGGCATCGAAGTGGTCTACCTGCCCCTGCCCGATCCGGTGGAGAGCAAAGAGCAGATCCTGCAGCTGGTCAAAGATCACCTCAGCGATCGGACCCGGGTGTGCAGCTTCATGCACATCGATACCATCACCGGGCTGTGCATGCCTCTGGCCGATATCGCCGCCATCACCCGCCCCCGAGATATCCTGCTGGTGGCCGACGGGGCCCAGGGACCTGGCATGCTCGACGTCGATGTCCGGGCACTGGGTGTCGACGCCTATCCCTCCAGCAGCCACAAGTGGCTGCTGGCACCCAAGGGGAGCGGCTTGCTCTACGTGCGCCGGGACGTCCAGGATCGCATTCGGCCGGTCGATATGTACTCGGGGTACGGACGGCCGGGCTACTCCGCCTCGGGCGGCACCCGGAACGTGCCCATCGTGCTGGGGCACGGTCTGGCCATGGACTTCCACAACGCCATCGGGCGCGGGCGCATCGAGCAGCGCTGTCGCCAGCTGAGCAACCGCATGCGGCAGCGCCTCGGCCAGCTTCCCCAGCTGCGCTTGCTGACGCCCCAACAAGCGGAACTGTCGAGCGGCATTGTCAGCGTTGCCCTGGAGAAGGGCTCCAGCAGCGAGATCGCCGCTCGTCTTTACAAGGAACACGACATTGTCGTGAAAGTGCCCCAGGGCACCTACGCCTTCGCGCCGCAGAAGGATGTCGCGCGAAAAAACTATAACGGCCTGCGTTTCTCAACCCATATCTTCAACAGCGAGGACGATATCGATCGCACAGTCGACCTGATCGATGCAATGCTGCGGACATGAGCCGCGGCAAAAAGTAGACCGCGCCATGGCCAGTGAAGAAAAATTCGTCTTCGATCTGGAAGGTTGTCTCAGTATTGACGCATCATGGCCACGCCCTCCATACGCGACCATCCCGAAGTAGTCCAGCGCGCGTCATAACGCAGAACGGGCGCAAGTCAGCGATGCCCTTGCCCATGGGCAATCTCACCCGGAGCTGCATGGGCAAAAGGCATACTTCGCAGTACACACCCAGGAGAAAATCAGCGTGCAGCTCAAACAAACTTTAGCGGCTCTGGCTCCCGGTACCATCGATACCCTGGCCGGCAGCGGCTATCTGGATGGAGTGCTGGCACGCGATGCCCCCGCCGGCGCCCCCCAGGGCGTGGTCCGGCGTCCAGACGGCGATCTCATCGTCCTGGATATGTGGGCCCACCGGATCTGGCGCATCGATCGCAACGGCATCCTCCACACCTTTGGCGGCGATGGGGTGCCCGGAGGGCGGGGCGATGGCGGACCGCTTGCCCAGGCCCGCTTCCACGACCCCCACGATTTGACCCAGGATAAAGAGGGCAACCTCTACCTGTCCGATCTGGGCAACCACGCCATCCGCAAAATCGACGCCCGCAGCGGCATTATTACCCGGGTGGCGGGTTCGGGGAAGGTGGGCCGGGGCGGCAATGGCGGACCGGCGCTGGAGGCCGAACTGGACAATGACTCCGGAGTGGCGGTGGACGGCGAGGGCAATGTATACATCTGCTGCGAGTGGTCCAACGCCATCCGCAAAATCGACGCCCACAGCGGCCGCATCGAGCACTTTGCCGGCCGGGAAGCCCGGCACCACCTGCTTGAGCGCGGCAATAGCTGGCCCTTCAGTGGGCCCTGGCTGAGCCTGGAGGGCTATCACGGCGATGGCGGGCCAGCCAGCGAGGCCGCCTTTCACCACCCCGAACACCTGGCCTTCGACTCCAGGGGCGATCTCTACGTGTGCGACAACTCCAATGACCGCATCCGCAAAATCGACATGCAAACCGGCCTCATAACCACCGTCGTCGGCAACGGCCAGCGCGCCTCCAACGGCGATGGTGGGCCGGCTACCGAGGCCGCCATCCTGATGCCGGATGCCCTGTGTTTCGATCTCTATGACAACCTCTACGTGGGCGAAAAATACGGCTTTCGGGTGCGCAAAATCGAGGCCGCCAGCGGCACTATTTCGACCCTGGTCGGAAATGGCGTACCCGGCTGGGGCGAGGAGGGTCTGCGCGGCGGCGAAACCCACTGCAACAGCGTCGAAGCCGGAATCTGGGCCGATCCGGACGGCACCGTCTACTGGGGCGACTCCTCCGGCCGCCTGCGGCGCTACGACGGCGCCAGCGGCCGGGTCACCACGGCGCTGGGCGGCACCCACATTCACGACGGCGAGCCGGCCCCGCAGGGCTTTCTGCGCGGTCCCTTCGATATTTCGCTGGGCCCCGGCGGCGACCTCTACATCGCCGATACCTACAATCAGCGAATCCGTGCCGTCGACGCACTGACCGGCGCGATCCGCACAGTGGCAGGCAACGGCGCCCGCGCCTACGGCGGCGATGGGGGACCGGCCATTGCTGCCTACCTGGGCAACCCGGGATCTGTCTCAGTGGACGCCAGAGGCCGCATAGTCATCGCCGACACTCGACATGGTCACGTTCGCCGCGTCGATGAAGCGGGTATCATCCACAACCTGGCGGGTGCGGCATTCCAGTGGGACAAAGGCGACGGGGGACCGGCCCTGGGCGCCAACCTGGTCTATCCCCGGGCGGTGGAGCACGGACCTGGCGACGATATTTTCATCGGCGACTCCAGCGCCGCCCGCATCCGCAAGGTAGACGCCCGCAGCGGCATCATCACCACGATCGCCGGCACCGGCCAGCC
>CAXFTV010000398.1:0-2534 GCA_964005845.1 uncultured bacterium | reverse complement strand
TTTATACTATTTTCTTAAGGCTGTCTAGGTAAAGACAATAGATTTCCCTTCTAAGGAGTTTTTTTATGGGTACCCTGATTGGTAAGAAGTTGGGGATGACGCAGGTCTTCAGCGAAACCAATGACCTGACTCCCGTCACCGTGGTCGAGGCTGGACCTTGCCCAATAGTCCAGGTGAGGACGCCGGAGAAAAATGGCTATGCGGCACTCCAGTTGGCCTTCGAAGAAATTCCAGCTCGGAAAGTAAACAAACCAAGAGCTGGACAATTTGCTAAAGCCGGCATAGAGCCGCACCGAATCTTGCGGGAGTTCCGCCTCGGCAGCGAAGGTGAATTCGAGGTTGGTCAGGTTCTCGACGTCAGCCAGTTTGAAGTGGGAGATGGAGTGCATATAACCGGCAAATCCAAGGGCAAAGGTTTTGCCGGCGTGGTTCGGCGCTACAATTTTCGCGGCCACAACACCTCCCATGGAACGCCCGACAGGGTGCGCCACGGTGGTGCTATTGGCCAGGGCACAACTCCCGGAAAGGTGTGGAAGGGCAAGAAAATGCCCGGCCACCTGGGCGATGAGAAAGTGACGGTGAAGGGGCTGACCGTTATGCGGGTCGATGCCGAACGAAATCTTCTCTTCATTAAAGGGGCGCTACCCGGTGCTGCCAATGGCTATTTGAGTATACGGAAAGGTTAACTTTTTCCATTTGCTGGGGCGATAATCAATGTGGCGGTCTTTCGGGCCGCCTTTTTTTTGGGTTTTTTACCCTGGAGGCCACTGCAGCTTGCGTCCCCCCAGCAGGTGGATGTGGAGATGGGGGACTTCTTGCCCACTGTCCGGACCCGCATTTATTACGCAGCGATAACCGCTCGTGGCGATATTTTCTCGTTCGGCGATTTGCCGGGTTACGACCAGCAGGTGGCCGAGCACAACCTGGTGCTCTTGAGTGGCGGCCTGAACCCCTGAGAGAGGTTCCCTTGGGATGATGAGGATGTGGACAGGTGCCTGCGGGGCAATATCCCGAAAAGCCAGACAAAGATCGTCTTCGTACACGATATCAGCGGGAATTTCGCGGCGGATAATTTTACTAAAGATGGTTTCTTCACTCATCTTGCAAATCTCCTAGGGTGAATCCGCACTCGCTTCCCAGTTCGGCCAATATTTGGATTGTAGACGCGGCCAGTGGAATGCCCTTGAGCAGTCGCTCCTGACGACATCGGGCCTCTATTTCTCCCGGGAGGAAAATTTCGTCAACCCCGGCTAACCTGGAAGAATTTTTGGTGCCCTTGACCATACTGGTGACCGAGGCTTTGAAATGCTCGAGCGGCATAAAACGGGCAGGGTCAATTGCCATGAAAAAATGACCTATACCTTTTCTCTGGACATGTTCGGCGCTCTGGCTACGGCTCACTCCGAAATAGGGTGAACCGCTTAGCAAGCCCGCCAGAACTTCGATCAGCAAGGTCAGGCCATACCCCTTGTGGGCTCCGATTGGGAGAATGCTTCCCTCCAGGGCGACTTTTGGATCTGTAGTGGGATTTCCATCCGGGTCCCGGGCCAATCCAGGGGGGATTGAGCTGCCGCTAGCGGCAGCCAATTCCAGTTTGCCGGCGGCGAGCTGGCCCATGGCGAAGTCTATTACGAGAGGAAATCCGTGATCCCCCGGAATGGCGATGGCGATGGGGTTATTGCCAAAAAGGGGTTGGCTACCGCCCGTCGGAGCTATTCTCGAACTGGCCACCGTCATGGCAATTCCAATTAGATTGGATTCGAGAGCCTGGAGGCAGTAAAAGCCAGCAGATCCAAAGTGGCGAGAACGGCAAGCAGTAACGGTTGCCGTTCCCGAAGTCCTGGCCTTTTCGATGCACAATGACATCGCGTATCGTCCTACCAGGGGGCCTAGAGCGCCATCGCCGTCGACCCGGGCAAAGGCCGGGCCATCATCCAGAGTCGAGATTTTGGGATCTGGGTTGGTGATTTTTTCTTCAAGTTCTTTTGCGTAGCGGCCAAGACGCATGCTGCCGTGACTGTGGACCCCGCGCAGGTCGGCTTCGACCAGGGAATGGGCTACGAAATCGGCATCACTGCAAGGGATTCCTTTGTATTGCAGGATTGCAGAGCCAATTTCTGCAAGTTTTTTGGCCTTTATCACTTTTGTCGGGGCCATGATTTCTGCGGAAAAGGTGTCTAATTGTTGCAAGAGGCTGAGGACAATCGCAATATATTAGGATATAATACCGTGTCAAGGCGGGGTTGTCGAAAGGCAAGCCGAAGCACGTCAATAAAAGATTTTTTCCCGCGGGAATTTAACATTGCTTCCCCGAAATATAAGTTCCAGTAAAACATGGATATAAGCATAATAATACCCGCCTATAATGAACGGCGGCGAATTGGCCTAACGCTGGAGAAATCGGTTGCCTATTTGGAAGAGAGTTCATGGAGTTATGAACTACTGGTAGTGGATGATGGAAGCAGTGATGATACGGTGGCTTGCGTGCGCGAGTTTGCGCGGGAAATTCCCACTATACAATTTATAGAAAATGA
>CAXFTV010000397.1:0-5971 GCA_964005845.1 uncultured bacterium | reverse complement strand
CCCCGTCCACCTGGCGAAATTCGTCAAAAATGTGCGGCAAATCCTCCGGCGGAATGTCCACGCCGGTGTCCGCCACCACGATTTCTACTCCGCCGTCGGCCGGCTTCAACGCCAGCAAAATGTGTCCCGCCTCGGTAAACTTCACCGCGTTGCTCAGCGGGTTCATCACCACGCGGCGCAAGCGGTCCGAGTCGGTGTACAGCGCCTCGACCGCACCGACCTCGCGGCGCAATTCCACCCCCTCTTTAATCAGCGATTCCACCGAAGCGGAGCATTCGTCGATCATCTGCTGCACCTCGACCTGTTCCGGGTGGATGTCGAGCCGCCCCGACTCGATTTTGGACAAATCGAGAATGTCGTTGATGAGGGTGAGCAAATTGTTGGCGCTGAGCTGCACGTTTTCCAAATTCTGGTACTGGCGATCGTCCAGCACCTGCCGGGTGCGGCGCAGCAGAATGCGGGTGTAGCCGATGATGGCGTTCATCGGCGTGCGCAAATCGTGCGACATGCGCGCCAGAAAATCCGATTTGAGCCGGTTGGCTTCCCGAATCTGGATATTGGCCTCTTCCAGCACCTGGTTCTGCTCCTGCATCCGGTCCGACAGTTCCTCTACCTGCCGCAGGCGCATCTCCAGATCTTTGCTGGTGCGGGCGAAGGAGCGCGCCAGATCGATCGACATGGCCACCAGCGGAAAGAGCAGCCCCAGCATCAGCGTCACATCGTCGTCCCAGGAGACGGAGTCCTCTCGGAAGATGCTTACTAATATATTCAGTACCAGACGCATATTGGCTACGATGAAGACGCCGAAACCTATGCCGACGATCCAGGCCCCCTCCTTCTTCTGACGGATGGCCTCGATCAGCAGCCGGATCGACTCGCCGAAAACCCCCAGCATAGCCACGACCGACACCCCCACGACGCTCGCTGCTACCCCTCATAGCACCGCTGAACCGGCATCGGTGAAGCTGCTGTGAAGCGTAACGCCGAGGTCCAGCAGCAGCAGCCCCAGGAATATCCACCAGCGGCCCGGCAAAGCCTGGTAAAAGCGGGAATAGAAAAAGAGCAAACCCACCACGCCCTCCAAAAAGAGCGCCAGAATCACCAGCTGGGCCAGGGACAGGTTGCTTTCGGCGCCTAGCGGCCACTGGGAAGAGAGGAAGACGAAAGCGGTGATGGTGCCGATAAAGAGCGCATAGTAGAGGTTGGCACGGAGGCGGGGATAGAAGGCGAAGAGGAGGAAATGGACCACGGAAAAGGCCAGTAGAATGCCGCCGAAAAACATCAGGTACGCAGGGACTTGGCGGCCTGCCTCCTCGCGCTCGTAACCGAAAAGCGCCAGACCATCCAGCGCCGATGTCCCGGGCTCGACCAGAAGGGCCCGCCCCACGCGGCCCCGACTGGAGATTTTTCCCACTCCCCTACCCCAGGCCATGAAGGAGTAGCTCCTGTCCCCGGTCTGATCCACGTCTATTGCCACCACATCGAAACCCAGGTCCATCGGGGCTTTCAGCGCCGCCCGCCCCCCGCTCAGGGCGGCGATATCCACTTTCCATTCATAGCGATGGACGCCGTCGGCCCGGTGCATCTCCATTTCGACCTGCTCCCACGCCCCGGAACCAAAGGCCCAGCCATTGCTACCCCATACGACGTACTGGGCCATGGGTAGCAATGGCTGGGCCCCCACTTCCGGGCCCAGGTCGAGGTAGATCTCGCAGCCATCGTAAGTATGGTAAGAAATGGAGCCGGCCACACTGTCGGCGCCTGCTTCCAAATAGGTGCCGGCCACCACACTATCGGCGCCTGCTTCCAAATAGGTGCCGGCCACCAGACTATCGTCGTGCACTTCCAACCCTACGTAGAGCGCATTTTCCGCGACGTTGTAGGCAATCTGAAAAGCGGCCCGAAAATCGAACTCGTCGTCGGGCCTGGTGCCGGCTACCGCCACCTGGATGGGGTGTTTCTCGATGTCCAGCGGCCAGTCCCCCAGATCGCCGTCGATGGCAATATCCCGGGCGGGATAAACCAGGACGAAGCTACCGTTGTTAGCATCAGGGGATTCGTCAAAAGGGAAAGTGCACCCCCCCAGCACAAGGGCCAGCAGCAGGGCGACGAGGCCCCCGGGCGCGCCGCGCCGGTAGCAGCCTTTCGCGTCGATGTGCTCACGTGCAATACGCATCATCTTTTTCCGCTCGTGCACCTGGGTGCTGGAAGGAGGTCGGCGGGCCGCTGCCGGGCGCCGCTGGCGAAGTTTTTTCGCCTTTGCGCCAGCTGGCGCGGCGCTCTGCGGCCCTCTATTTTAGCAATAATAGCCGCCTCGTCTGCGTAAATGCGGCGCTCTGCAGCCGCATAAAATAAACACCGCTGGCCAGATTTTTTCCACTCTCATCCGTCCCATCCCAAAGAACCTGGTGCGACCCGGGGGCCCGAGGCCCCTGTTGCAGTCTGCGCACCCGCTGTCCGGATATGTTGTATATATCCAGCTGCACCTCACCAGCGCCGGCCAGCTGGTAGGAAACCCAGGTCCGGGCATTGAAGGGATTGGGATAATTCTGCCTCAGCTCGTTTTCGAATACCTGCGGCAGGTCTGCTCCCATTACCGCGGTCCTGGAACCAGAAAGGTGAATATCCCACTCCATATCCCGACGGCATTCTACGGCGCCCAGATCCACATACTGGCCCCGTGCCGCCAGCCTGTGGGGGACGACCAGGGCACTCACCTCGTAGCGCCCGGGCGGCAAGTGGATTTCATAGCGATCGCCGCTTTGGTACTCGAGCTGTCCGGCCACCCCGCTTTGCCCGTCGTAGAATAGCAACGCGCGCATTTGACCTCCCGACCTTGCGCCCCAAAAGATCTGCCCCGCGACGCTGAAGAGGCGCTCCGGTTCTTCGACTACCAGATCCATCGGAGTCTCCCCTTCCAGTTCGACGCCCTCCAGGACCCGGCCCAGCCACCCGGGACCCTGGCGCCGGTAGCCCACCAGGTCGTAGCGCCCCCTGGCCGCTTCGAGGGCATAGGCGCCGGCAGAATTGACACCGGTCTCGGCCAGCGCCAAGCCCCAGTCCAAAACGTGGGGTTTCGCTGGCGCGCGCGTCACCAGAACCCGCCCATCGAGACCCTGGCCGCGGGCATCGACCAGACGACCGCTCAGACGGCTATCTCCGGGCATTTGCAGCTCCACGTCCCCGCCGACCGGAACGTGGAGCTGCGCCAGGACATAGCCCTTTGTCGTCGTCTCCTCTGGCGTTGCGACAGTGCGGTCAACCTGCATGGTATAGCTGCCCTCCCCCAGCAGCAGAGTGAATCTTCCCTGCGAGTCCGTCAAGTCCATACTGTACATAGAAGACCCCACAGCCAAGACCCTGCCATCGGCCAGACCCGCCCCATCCGCATCCACCAGTTGCCCCGCGACCCTTTCCACCGGCGCCGGAACCAGTTCCGGCAAGCTGTTGTCGGTCAACTGAAAAAAATCCATGAATTGAATACTTTGATTTCCCCCCCGCGTAACGGCCCCTATGAAAACCTGGTACAAACCCGGCACCGCATTAAATGTACGGCGGCCGGATTCGCTCATATCCACAAATACCTCTTCTGCGCTTTCCTCTAGTGAAATGAGGTAAATGAAGGAGAGATCGGCGCCCTCGAAGGGATGATCCGCCAGCGCGATCCGGCCCTCCAGGGCAACGCCCCGACGGATGCTAAAATCGATCTGGGCATCCCCCGCCACGTCTACGATTCCCAGCCTCTGGTCCGGCGCGTCCGCACCGCTGAACCGCACCTCGTATCTCCCGGGCTCCAGAGCCAGGGCGTAGGGCTGCGCCAGGGTCAGACCGAAGGACACCCTACCATTTCCGGCACGATCCACCGGGACCCAGATTAACTGGTACGATTCCCCGGCTGCAAAGCGGTTGCCATCCTCGTCGAGCACATAACCCTCGATGGTGGCCCCGGGCCGCAAAACATAGGCCATCGTCGTATCTTCAAGCACCTGCACCGGCCCGTGTTCCGCCGGCAGAAAGGGGGGTTGCGGCGCGGCGGCTGCAAAGCTATACACCCCCGGCGCGATGGTGAAAATCGCCTCTCCCTGCGCCCCCGTCGTGGCGCTGCGCAACCAGTTGCCGTTCTCATCTTTCAACGATACATCCAATCCTGCAACAGGGCCTCCTGCGGCATCGACCCACTGCAGCCTCAACTGGATCCCCGACTGGAAATCTATGTCCAGGCGCTGGTCGCCGCTGAAGATGAAATTGCGCCGCAGGAAGCGCGGATAGATATCGTTAAACAGACCGGCCTCGATGGTGAAAGTAGCGGGCGGCAGCCTCAGTTCGTAGGTGCCCTCGGGCGTGGCCCAGGTAACTTCGTAATACCAGTCGCCGTCATAGCTGCCGGACGCTATTATGCGCACGCCGGAAAGCGGCTGACCATCCGGATCGCGCACCCTGCCCTGCAGGATATACAGGGGCGACAGGACGAAATCCAGCTGCTGGTCTGCAGCGACCTTTACATCGCGATGATACTGATATGCAAAGGGCTGCTCATCGCGCGGATCGGCCCTGACCGCATAGGTGCCGGGCGGAAGGAAAATTTCATAATGGCCGCTTTGATCGGTAAACGCCTCGACGTGAAAAAATACCTCCTGGCGCTCGACGGCATATCTGGACTGGTCCAATGGAGTTACTTCGATCCGCATGGCTTCCAGGGGCTCCCCCGCTGCCCCGCTTACTACGCCCGCCAGCCGCACCGACTTGAGGGCCCGCAGCTCAATTTCCGCCCTATCCACCAGTTCCCCATGCTGGCGAATTTCCACGACGATCGCAAAGCGGAGCTCATCCCCGGAGAAATCCCGCTCTACCCGGATGAGCGGAAAGCCCACAGGACTCAGGTCGGCGCCCAGCGTTTCTTCATCCACGGCCAGATCGCGCAGGGGAATCTCGGGATGTACGATCTCTACCAGCGGATCCTCGGCATAAAGATGGGCGCTCAAACCCGTTGCCCCCAATCCTCCCCGATTGGCCACCGCAAAAGGTATGGGCATTGCGGCGCCCGCGACAAGGGCGGCATGGGTGACTTCGATTTTTGTCAGTTCGACGCTGGCTTTACTGACCGCCACATCGACCCGCATGGATGCAGCGTCGAAGTGCATATTTTCCAGGCGCACACCGGCCGTCCCATCGTTGCTCAGCGCGTCCGGATTGGTGGTCGATGAAAAGACCGGAAAACGCAGGCCATCGAATACATCCGTGGCATCCCCGAGATTGCCGCCGTGAGCGGCCGCATAGGCCTGGTCATGAGCCCAGAAATCCAGATTGTCGCCGCCCTCCAGAGACGCGATCTGCCCCAGCGGATAACCCGCATCGAGCCAGCGGCCATCGGCGCATTCCAGATCGACAATCGTTTGCGACGACTGGTCGCCGCTGGCCACAGTGCGCTCCACATGCCACACCAGCAAACCTTCTGCGGGCAGGTGACGGTCGTAGTGCGAACTGTTCCGGGTGCGGTATTCCAGCAGAAAGAACTCCCGACCGCTGAGGTTGAGCTTGCCCACCTGGCCGCTCTGGCCAATAGCGCCAAGTTCCAGTGTTTCTTCGCTAGCGGTCGGTTCGATCGCCTCCAGCCAGCCCAATTTCCAGCGGCTCCAGGCACACATGCTGTTTGGACCGTCGTCGCCATTCCACCCCAGGGTCCCCCAGCCCATCAACCCCCAGGCGCCTATACCGGCCGAATCCCGCGCCGGCAAAAGGTCTTCAGAACGGACGAAATCCACATTGTAAAGGTCCGGCAGCCCCAGGAGATGACCGTATTCATGGCTCATGGCCCCCACAGCTTCCGCGAATGTCCGCCCCTGCTGCAGGCTGCCCCGGGACGGATCGATGCGAATGGGCTCGCCACGGGCACCCAGATCATCGGTCGCGAAGTCCTCCTCGAAACCGAGATGGGCCACGCCGGCGGCCCCCCCGATGATGAAATCTTTTG
>CAXFTV010000396.1:0-5457 GCA_964005845.1 uncultured bacterium | reverse complement strand
TCAACGTCAACAAGGCATCCGCATACCTCCGGGAAGAGGATGGGGATTTCTTCAAATGATCGAGCTATCCGCAGCACCCCAGGGGCGGGTCGGTGCACCGATTTGCGGTGATGGAACGAAAGGCGCTTTTTTGTTGGGGTGAATAGACTCTTCAAGAGTAATGGGGCGCGATGATGAAATTTACACTTTTACTTTTGACCTTATACCTGAGCACATCACCTATTTTTGCACAGGAAGTGCAAGTGGATTCTACCCGGAGCGAAAGGCCGACATTTTCGCTGACGCCTACATGAGTGGGCTGACCTGGCGAAGGCGCACCACTCCGGGGGAGTGGCATTCATACGAAATTTACCCTTTCGGGCCGCTATGTAGATACGTCCAAGAAACGCCCGCAGTGGCGCTTCACCGCCAATTACAGGCTGCATCAACGCCTGCAAGTTGGGCTCGAGCTGAATCCAAAAGCAGCGGAGGTGGGACCTCTTGTAACGCTCTTTTTGTCAACCGAAACCGAGACGCGTCCGGCGCTCTTTTTGGGCACCAGCTCAGATCGCATTGGTTCGCCGAAGGGCGAGCAGTCCTACTTCGCGACTATAAGCAAATACATACCTCGCTGGCGCACTTCTTTTTACGGCAGTTTGAATTATTCGGAATGGGATCGGAAGTTCAATGTGCCCTTTGGCGCGGGGATTGAATTGGGCAAAGGCTTTTCGTTGCGCCCGATGTACGACGGCAATCGCGGCCATCTGATGCTGAATTATTTCGCCACCCAATACGGTATCAGTTTGATGTATGTATGGCTGAAAACCATGGGGGTTTCGCTTTCTGTTGGGTTTTAAGCATGGAGGATCTATGCGGTACTACAATTTTTTGTTGCTAATTATTCTGGCAAGTCCGACAGCGCTTCTGGCGGCGCTTCAAATGCCCGACAAGGCGCTTTGCAGCGTGTGTGCACTAAAGGGCGGCGAGACAGAATGGGAAAAAGTCAAGGCCCATTCGCAATATGATGGCAGGGACTACTATTTTTGTTCTAAAGATTGCAAAATAGAATTTGATTCGGATCCCCTGGCCTATCTGCCACCGGTATTGCCGCGCCCTGCACCCGCGTTCGTCGTCGAAACGCCGGGGGGCAAGGACAGGGCGTTGGCGGATTTGCAGGGCAAAATTGTGCTCGTAGATTTCTGGGCGACATGGTGCAAACCTTGTCTTGAGACAATGCCCCGGCTGCAAAAGCTCTACAGCGCTTATTCCCCCAGGGGTTTTGAGGTTCTGGGCGTGTCTATAGACGAAGACAAAGACCGGCTTAAGAAGATCAAAAAGATGGTGGCCAAAATAGCTATTTCCTATCCCATCTTTATAGATGCGAAACAGACGCCCGCCTGGTATCAGTTCAAGGTAAAAGCGATTCCCGCGATGTATCTCCTCGATGGCGAAAGTCAGATCGTAGCGCAGTGGACCGGGAAGATAGATTACAGGGAAGTGGAGAAGGAAGTCCTGAAACACCTGCACAAAAGGGTCGAGCCCGAAGGGCCATGAGCAATTTTTTTGCGCCGCATGCCCGGACCTTTTTAGCTGCCGTTCAACTCGTAAAGCAGCCCATGACCTGAGGGGATGCCTTATTGAACTGGACGGAATTTCATGCCTATTTTCTCGTGCTATGAAAATAGGCAAATTGCAGCTAGAAACGGGATTCAAGCTAGCTATCCCAAGCTTTGTCGTGCTGCTGGTGGCAGAATTTCTCTTGCGGATTTTCGGCGTGGCCCCCTCCGGCTTCTTCGATTTTATGTTGCCCACAGCAGATGGAGGGCTCTATCCGCGCAATAGCACCATCGAGCATAACTGGGGCCCCATTCCCTACGTCTCGCACACGGACTCGCTAGGGCTGCGCAAGATAGATTCGACGAAGCCCCTTTCTTCCTCGTGCGTGCGCATTATCACGATCGGCGATTCGGTCACCGAAGGTTACTTCGTCGACAATAGTGCAACCTACCCGCATTTCTTGCAGAGATTACTCGACCAGTGCAAAAATGAGACATACCAGGTTCTGAATGCGGCGCGAGGGGGTGGGTCCATTGATAAAGAACTGGCAATCCTTAAAAAGATCGCGCTGCCCCTGAGACCAAAGTTCGCAATCCTCACCTTCGTCACGAATGATATTGCGGATTTGCGCGGCAAGACGCGGCTACAGATCTTGAACCACAGGCTTCAGTTCGACCATGCGAATGTGCCAGCTCATCATCGGGTTGCGTTCTGGGCGTGGTCTAAAACCGCGCTCGGAGAAGCCATCTACCGTCTCTACTGGCATCTAAAGTATACGAGGAGGTACGGCAAACCCGCGGGAAGAGGCGACGGGCGTTATATCATCGACGGGGGTACCGACTTCGCACGGAACGCGGAAATTTTTCGCAATAGCTGCAGCAACTCCGACGGCATCGTCCTGAGTGCTGAATTTTCCCAGGAGGCTCGGAACCTCATCGATAATTATCTCTTTGGTCTCGAAAAGTTCATTGTGACCTGCCGCAGCAGCGATATTACACCTGTTTTCGTATTCTTCCCCGCTTACTCTCAGATCTACGACCGGAGTGCCTCTCTTGCCATTCGAGATCTACTGCGCGACGATTGCCAGCGTTTATCTGTCCCCTTCGTCGATCTGACGCCCACCTTTCGCACTCGGGGAACGGTCGAACCGATTCACCTGGCCCCGGTTGATTATCATCTGAACCCGCGCGGCAACGAGATCATGGCCAGAGCGATTTTCGATTTCCTCCGCGCTCAAAAGCTCATCGACCCAGTGCATATTTCGGGCGATTAATTCGAAGTATATCAGTATTTTTTTGGTTTGTCGCGGGGGAACCAGCTGGACGCCAGGAAATTTTGACCACATGGCCCTCCACCCCTTCTGTGCGCTGAACAGCTCATCTACAAATTCCGCTACGAGACCGGCATTCCGTCTATTTGACACCGCCGTTACCCCGGCAAGCCCCTTGCCCTCTCTTGAACCCCGCGGCTCTTCAATATATCTTGAATCCCCATCAGCGCAGCAATTTTATCGCGCTCGGGCCGCAGAGCGAATTTCAAAACCAACTTCAAAAAAAAGGAAAAGGAAATCGACCGGGTATGAAAATAACTAAAGTAGAAACTATCCGTTCTCCCGATCGGGCCTATTGTTGGATTCTACTCCATGCCGACACGGGCCATATCGGCATCGGCGAAACCTACCACCGCGCCGACCCGGCCGAACAAGTAATACACGAATTTGCCCGCGCTTTCTTACTTGGCCAGGATCCGCAAAACATCGAACTCATCTGGGACAATATGTATAAGCGCGCCTCATTCCATGGCCTGATGGGAGCTGAATTGCGCGCCATCAGCGGCATCGATACCGGCTTGTGGGACTTGCTCGGCAAAATTCACGACGCCCCGCTCTACCGTCTCCTCGGCGGCCGAACACGCACCCGTGTACCCATCTATTTCAGTGGGATTTACGACGAAGTAGCGATGGAAAAGAAAGCCGTCCAGGACTGGTCGAAACAGTGTGTCGATGCCGGCTGGAAGGCCTGCAAAACAGCCCGTTTTTTCGGCGATTTCTACGGCGATACCGCGGGCTATCTGAGCGCCGCCAACGCCGCTATCGGAGCGCGCCGTTTCGAATGGGTGCGCCAAGCCGTTGGCGATCAATTGGAAGTAGGTCTCGACCTGCACTGTGCATTCGATGTACCCAGTGCAATCCGCATTGGCCAGGCGGTCAAACAATTCAATCCCTATTTCGTCGAAGAACCGATCCAGCCGCACAACGCGCGCGCCCTGCGCGAAGTGCGCGAGAGCGCCGGCGTGCCAATCGCCGCTGGCGAGCGCATTTTTTCGCGCTGGGGGTTTCGCGACATTCTCGAACTCAATGCCGCCGATGTCCTCAACCCCGACCTGGCCTGGAGCGGAGGCTTGTCCGAAGTGCGCAAAATTGCCGCCTGTGCCCAGGTTCATTATGTGCCGGTAGCGCCACATAATTACGGCCCTCTAAGCTGTTTGGCCCTAACCCATCTGATGGCTACCCTGCCCAATATCCGCCACCTGGAATTCACTACCTATCACTATTCGCTCTGGAATACTTATTTGGATGAACCCATAACCTGGGCAGAGGGCCACCTCCCACTGCCCGAACGTCCCGGCCTGGGCCGGGAATTTAGCGCTGAGATACTGGCGCTGCCGCGGACCACGCTGGAAGTTTGAGGACAAAACCCAACGCCGATCTCCTGTCATGGCGGGCTTTTTCGCATCGTGCACCTTCTGCGAAAAATCGACGACCAGATGGTGCTGCGTTTGGTGGGGCAGGAAGAAATACCGGAGACTCCGAGGACCATGGGACTAAGATAGCCGTGCAGCCGCTTTTCTAAGTTGAAATTCGCTTGCGGCCCGAGCGCGGGCCCAAGCGGCGTAGGCAAGGCGCCCGAAGGAGGCATGCTACATATGGCGACTGAGGGCAACGCCCTATGCGCCGATTGCAGCCGCGCGAAGCCCAGATTGAAGTTTTGAGACGGCTCATAAGGAAAACAATCATAATCAGCTGACCCGCAATGGCAAGAACTATATTTGAAAAAGCGTAGCCCCCCACGTAACCCATCGCCGGGATGTCGCTCCTTGCCTGCTTGTTTATCAAATCCAGTGCCGGTGTACTGGCGCATGACTGAACGGAAGGCATATTGCCGTCCCCCAGGCAAAAGGAGGCGAAAGAGGGCGCCACGGCTTGACCAGAACAGCTAAAAGGCCCTTTATAATTCCCATATCTTAACGTGCTTCCCGCCCGAGATGACGAGCCGCCGCGGAGGTAGTATACCGACCCGATGATCAAAACGATTGCACTTCTCTGCTTCTTCCTGTCGGGATTTGCCGGGCTGGTTTACGAGATCTGCTGGATCCGCCAGGCCGCGCTCGTCTTCGGCTCCACGATCGAGGCCTTCAGCACGGTGCTGGCGACCTTCTTCGCCGGCCTCGCGCTGGGCAGCTATCTGTTCGCCGGCATAGCTCAGCGCCTGCGGCGACCGCTGCGTCTCTATGCGATTCTGGAGGTCGTCCTGGCCGCACTCGCACTGGCCAGCCCCCTGGCCTTCGAGGTCGCCGAGACGCTCTACGGGATGGCCTATCGCAGCTTCGAGACCAGTCCGGGTGTGCTCGCAGCTGTGCGCATTGCCTGCATCTCGCTGGTGCTGCTAGGACCGACCGTGCTGATGGGTGGGACGCTGCCGCTGTTCTGCCGCCAGTTCGTCGACCAGCGCTCTAAGATCGCCGGCTCCGTTGGATTTCTCTACGGCATCAACACCCTGGGCGCCGCAATGGGTTGCACCGCCACGGGCGTGTTTCTTCTTCCCGGTCTCGGCCTCACCGGGGCCATCCAGCTCGGCTCGGCATTGAGCCTTATCGCGGGCATTGGCGTCGCAGCGCTGGAGGATTGCAGCCGCCCTGGTC
>CAXFTV010000395.1:0-7383 GCA_964005845.1 uncultured bacterium | reverse complement strand
GCCGGGATCAGGGGTTCGAGGATTTCCAGGTCCAGTTGCAGCTGGTTGTTGGCTTCATCCAGCTCGGCCACCTCATCTTCGGGATCCAGCCACAGCTCCAGGCGGTAGGGGCCGCGGCGCTCCTGCACGGACCAGTCGAAGGACAGGTTCCGGACGCCGGAAAAGGGCGGCTGGACAGTGTAGAACAGGGGCTCGGGCCGCGCCTCGGCCCGGCCGTGGCCCAGCACGGCCACCGCCAGGCTCTCCGGCGTGGCACGGCCATTATTGCGCAGTACCGCCCGGATCTTCGGAGTAGTGTGACCAATGACCTGTCGTGGTGTTATCTCCAACTCCAGGGGAGCGTATTCGGCACTCTGCGGCAGAGCCAGTTTCTGGGCTGGATCGCCGAATAACTGCATGGTCAAAGCCGCCGCGTCATAGCTATAGTGCGCTGCCAGCACCTGTATCTTGGCCACATCGAGGGCCGGGCCAAACTCCAGATTTCCGGCGTTGAAAAGCTGGTTGAAGAGTCGATCCGCCAGGAGGTTGTTCTGGGCGACATAGCTCTTGGCCGTAGCCGAAATATAGGCGATGACACCGTCTTCCTGGGTGGTGAGAACCTCGCCCAGACTTTCCACCTTCGGATTGACGAATAAGCCGTTGAGACAGGAAAAAGCCAGCACCAGAGGCAGCCGCCGGGCATTGTCCAATTGCGCCAGATAACCCCACTCGGGTACATCGATACCGAAAACGCCGGCCATCGAACCGGGACTGCCATGACCGTTGTAGTTGATCAGCAGAGCTCCTTCGTTGAAGGCTTCGATGAAGGCGAGCCCGGTGGGGTTGGGGCTCGGCGCTTCGTCCGGATTAAAAACTTTCACGCCCTCCAGTCCCAGGGGATCGGTATAGCGTTCGGCCAACTGGTTGCTGGGCCGGATAAAATTGCTCTGATGGTGATTGGCCAGATAAATCACCCGGCTGCGCCAGTTGCCTGGTTCGGGATCGCGATCGTAGCCGATGATTTTGTCCACCATAGTTTCGACCTCATTGCCATTTTCAATAGGCAGGCGGCCGATGGCCAGATCGGGCAGGATATCATCGCCGTCCACCAGGGCGTAGAGATAATCGCTGGCCGCGTTGCCACGGCCCCTGGCCTGGTAGTAGAGAGTGGGCACGAAGATTTCCTCGAAATCGACACTGCTATCCCCTACCAGCAAGACATAAGCGGGCCGGACCTGCCAGTTGTGATAGGCGTAGTGGATAAACTCGCGAACCGCTTCCTGATCGGCCAGACCAGCGGAAAATTCGTCATAGATATCCTGGACATCGATGACCTCTACCGCCAATCCGTTAGCCCGTCTATGGGCGGCCAGGGGTTCGACAAAACCAGTGAAGCGGTGGTGTGTGATAATCAAATAGTCGGCGCCGGCAAAACGGCGCAGCCCCGAGGCCCGATCCAGAAGACCCGTGGGAATTCTTATACTCAGACTATCGGCCGCCACGTACAGCGCCGGGGTGTCCGGCGCATCTTCAAAGGTTATGCCGAAACTGGTTCCAGCGCTGTCGCGCTCCACGTCGAAAAAACGGATGCCCCTTGCCATATCGAAAAGTTCGATCTGGCGATGCCTGAAACCCGAAACGCTGATCCGGTGGCCTTCCGAAGGCGGCTGCTCGAAATCCAGATACCCATCCCGGGCCCGGTAAAAGCGCAGGTAGTCGAACTCGAACCAGTTCATGTAGACCAGGTCGAATTTGGCCTGGTCGGCAAAGGTTTTGAGGAGGACTCGATTTTTGCCGTTTTTCAGGTAGGCGGCGGGAAACTCCTTTTCGATCAGCAACTCGACCTGCCCCTCCCAGATGCGCTCGTCAATTATGCGGTCGTCCAAACCCTGCTGGTTCAGCTGTATCACCGTGTGGTGCCCCAGACCCGACTGCCCGTGCAGGGCAACGCGGATGCGGGCATCGTAGCCCCTGCGAGTGTCCAGGTTGTCGAGGTTGCCGACCAGCACGCGAGCGCCGGGAACATCGGGCTTGGTCGCCCTCACGGGGTCGCCCCAGAACCAGTGATCGCGCTGGTTGTCCGGGGCATCGCGCAGGGGGTCGTGGAGCAAATCTTGCTCGTGGTGGGTCGTAGTCCAGTAGGAGCGCTGGGGCGGATAATTGTTGAGCGGGGCTCCGGAGCGTTGCCGCAACCGCCGTCCCAATTCACCGCCCCAGGTCAGCCAGTAGGTATTGCGCCGCCCGTACGGACTGTAGAAGTTTTTTTCATCCCGCCGGAAGCGGCCGTGGAAGAGCAGGTAGTCATCCGCGTCGAAAAATCCATCCGCTTCCCCGCGCACGTAGACAGATTGTTCTTCGCCCTGGTAAAAAAGCCGCAAAGTGCGGGGGTCCAGATTTGCGAGGTCTATATTGCGTTTTTCCAGCCACGCCGGATCGATGCGATAGAGCCCGTCGTGCCGCTCGACGAACACCTTGATCCAGGGCGCGCCGGGATCGTACCAGTCGGCAGCGGACCTGGCCGCTGGAGGCCTGGCTCGACGCACGTTCCGAGGGGTATTTAAAAAGGCTTCGTAGAGCCCCGGAACAGGGCGAAAAGGCTGCGAAAAGGCTTTGGAACTGCTTCCACCCCGAAAGCGCACCTGAATCCGCAGGCGATCGTAGACGCGCAGGATGCGACGCGCCGGATTGTAGCTGAAAGGGTATATGCGCAGAGCGTGGGCCGACACGCCGCGCAAAATGCCCATATATTCGCTGCGGGCAATTTTTTGCGGTGCAAAGACGTCCTGCTGATAATGCGCGTGGGCGAGCTGGGGGACCGGCGCCTGCGACGCGGCGCCGGCAGGATGGGGCGCCGGGACAAAAAAGATGTCCTCCACGTCTATATAGTGAAGCGGGTGGACTTCTACCTCGACCCGAGCGCCAGGGGGCACGGCCAGCACTTCGGCGACAAAGGGCAGCGCCGGTTGTCCGGGCTGGTCCAGGCGGGCATAACCGGGTGCTACCAGGTCATCGAACTTCCGACCCGCGATTACTTTTTGCTCCAGGCGGGGCGGCGGCAGCGCGAATTCCAGCGTCAGCCCATCGGCCCCCTCCTCCAGCACCTGGAGGGTAGCGGCGGGAAGCCGGGATGCAGCGGCAGCTAAGAAGATAAAAAAGGCGCACAGTAGCGAGGAGGACATAGGGACTTTTGGACCTTCGATCCGGTTGTCATAAAGGCAACCTGCAACGCGGATCGGGCATAGCGGGAGAGCGCGGCGAGAGCGCGGCACAATCTTCTGGGACCTCTCGGCGTCCACCAGGCCCCCGCCGGGAAGTCCCAGACAGCTTCTAACAGGCTGTTAAATATAAGCTACAAAGATCTGCTCCCCATGTCCATAGAGCACTGCGGGACGGGCATCTTGCAATGAAATGCCGACGTTTCCCGTCTCTGCGGGATTTCAGGCGCCAGGAGGGAATAGCGAGATGGCAATCGGGCCCATTTCGCGCGGCGCCAAGGGGCGGCGCCTCCCGGACGCGGGTATTGACAGTACAACCTTTGAAGTCTACTATTCATAATTTAGCGTTTTAGCCACTCTGAAAGGGATTCTACTGTGAGCGATAAATTTCGCGTTGGGATCATTGCCGCTGGCCGCATAGGGCGCGCCCACGGCCATGGCTGGGATGCCTGCGAGCACACCGAAATCGCCGCGGTTGCCGACAGCCATCCCCAGGCCCTGGAGGAATACGCCCGGGATTACAATGTGCCCGCTACTTACCGCGACTATCGGGAAATGCTGGACCGAGAAGATCTCGATATCATCAGCGTCTGTTCCTGGGATCCCCAGCACGCCGAAATGACCATTGCCGCAGCTGCCCGCAAACCCAAGGCCATTCTCTGCGAAAAGCCCATGGCCTGTTCCCTGGGCGAGGCCGAGGCCATGATGATCGCCTGCCAGCGCAACGACATCAAATTTGCGGTCGGCCACCAGCGGCGCTTCTACTCCGCCTGGCAGGAAGCCCGGCGCCTGCTCCTGGACGGGGCCATCGGAACGCCGCGACGGCTCTGGTCAACGGTTCGCCAGGGCATGCTCAACTGGGGCACGCACTGCATCGACTTCCAGCTTTTTGTCCAGGGGGATCCACAAACCGAGTGGGTCATGGGTTCGGTCGAGCGCAAGACCGACCACTACATCTTCGGCCACCGGGTCGAAGACCGCTGTGTCGGCATCATCGGCTACCCCAATGGGACGGAGGGCGTCATCGAGAATGAAATGGGCGATTGGGGCGGCATCAACTGCACGGTCTACGGTACTGACGGCACGATGGAAATCAACGACAACAGTCTGAAGTACATGGACGCGGGCAAAGCCGGATGGCAGGAGTTCACCCCCACTGAAAAAGAAGTCGGCGGCTACGGCCGCTCCCACATAGATCAGGCCTACGCCATCTGCGCCTGGATCAACGGCACCCTGGAAGATTATCCCGGCGCCGCAGAGCACGGCAAGGCGGCGCTCGAAATCATGATGGCGGTGTACGAATCGGCCAGGCTGCACGCACGCGTCAGCCTGCCCCTGCAGACGCGCGCCAATCCGCTGGACGTAGCGGTGGAAGACGGAGTAATTCCGGTCGAGTGTCCCGGCAGATGGGACGAGCGCTCCTTCCTGGTGCGCGGCGAAGATATGAGCTGGATAAAAGAAGAGACCGTCTCAAAACGAGGAGAATCGGAACATGGCTGATACAGCGCGTCTCGACCTGGGTGACAAGGTCCTGGATTTGCCCGTGATCGTCGGCAGCGAGGGAGAGCACGCCATCGATATCCGCACCCTGCGCGCCCAGAGCGGTTATATAACCCTGGACGACGGCTACAGCAACACCGGTGCCTGCGAAAGCGCAATCACCTTTATCGACGGCGAGGAGGGCATCCTCAGATACCGGGGCATACCCATCGAAGACCTGGCTGCGCACAGCCACTTCATCGAGGCCGCTTATTTGCTGATCTGGGGATCGCTGCCCACCCAGGAGGAATTGTCAACCTTCAGCGATCTGCTCACCAAACACCAGATGCTGCACGAAAATATCCGCCACCACCTCGACCTCTTTCCCTCCAATTCTCCGCCCATGGCGGTGCTTTCGGCCGCGCTCAATACCCTGAGCTGTTTCCACCCCGAGTTTTTGCAGATTGAAGACGCGGAGACCTTTCACGAGGCGGTGGCCCGCATCATGGCCAAGGTGCGCACCATAGCGGCGTATTCCTATCGCCATGCCCAGGGGCTACCGATAATCTATCCGCACCCGGAAAAAAAGTACACCGAAAATTTCCTCCACATGATGTTCAGCGAGCCGTACGAAGAGTACAACCCCGATCCGGAACTGGCCAAGGCGCTGGATCTTATCTTTTTGCTGCACGCCGACCACGAGCAGAATTGCAGCACCTCCACCGTGCGCATGGTGGGCAGCAGCGAAGCCAATCTCTTTACCTCGGTGGCAGCCGGCGTCTGCGCCCTGTGGGGGCCCCTGCACGGCGGCGCCAATGTCGCGGTGGTGGAAATGTTGGAAAATATCCGCGGCGCCAATATTTCGGTCCAGGATTTCGTGCAGCAGGTCAAGGACAAGAAGGACGGCATTCGCCTGATGGGCTTCGGACACCGGGTCTACAAAAATTTCGACCCGCGGGCCCAGATCATCAAACAAACTGCCGAAACCGTACTGGGCAAATTGCAAATAAAGGATCCACTTCTGGAAATCGCCGAAGAACTGGAAGAAGTCGCGCTGCAGGACGAGTATTTCATCGCGCGCAAACTCTATCCCAACGTGGACTTCTACAGCGGCGTGATCCTGCGCGCCATCGGCATCCCCAAAGAGATGTTCACAGTGATGTTCTCGATCGGACGCATGCCCGGATGGATCGCCCACTGGTACGAGAGCCGCTTCCTCGCCGCCTCGCGCATCAACCGCCCCCGGCAAATCTACACCGGCCCCACTCTGGACAACTACACCCCCAGCGAAAACCGCTAAGCCGTGGGTTTTCCCCTCCCCCGGCCAGCACCTGGCAGCGCGGCCGGAACACTTGAGGCACGTGCGGCTCGGCCCTGACAGCAGACTTGCCACTTAATGGTTATCCCTTTAATATATATGGCCTTACCTTTATAAACCGGAGTGCCGCGATAGTTAAACTCTGAAGGAGAAGAAGTTATGAGTGAAACCAGCGATCAAGAAACCCCGGCCGGCAAGTGGATTTCCTACCGGGCCGCGATCAAGGTCATAGACTGTACGATCCGCGATGGGGGCTTGATGAACGACCACAAATTTGATGACTCAGTGGTAAAAGCGGTGTACGATGCCTGTGTGGCGGGCGGTATCGACTACATGGAAATCGGCTATAGAAATTCCAGAAATATCTTCCCCCCAAACGAGAATGGTCCCTGGAAATACAGCAGCGAAGACGATATCCGCCGCATCGTTGGCGACAACGATACCGATCTCAAGCTGTGCGTTATGGCCGATGCCGAAAAAAGCGATTACAAGGAGGATATTCCACCCGCTCAGGACAGCGTCGTCGACATGATCCGAATCGCCACCTATATCCACCAGATGCCTCTGGCCCTGGACATGATCGCGGATGCCCACGACAAGGGCTACGAAACCACCCTCAACCTGATGGCGGTTTCGACCGTGCAGGAGCGCGATCTAGAAGAGGCTTTGCAGTTGCTGGCCGGCTCCCAGGTCGAAGCTGTCTACGTGGTCGATAGCTTCGGTTCCCTCTATTGCGAGCAGGTGCATAGCCTGGTGCAAAAATTTCTCGGCTACATGGAACCCGTTGGCAAACAGGTCGGCATGCACGCCCACAACAACCGCCAACTGGCTTTCGGCAACACCATTGAAGCGGCGATCAAGGGCGCCAATATGCTGGATGCCAGCATGGCGGGACTGGGCCGTGGCGCCGGCAATTGCCAGATGGAACTGCTGCTCGGTTTCCTGCACAATCCCAAGTTTCGCCTGCGGCCTTTGCTGCAGTGCATCGAGGGCCACATCGAGCCCCTGCGGGAAAAGCTGATGTGGGGTTTCGATCTCCCCTACATGATAACGGGACTGCTGAATCAGCACCCGCGTTCGGGCATGGCGTTTAACGCCGACGAGAACAAGGGCAGCATAGTGGACTTTTACGACGAAATGGAAGAAGAGGAGTGAGACAGCCGCGCCGCGATTGACGTGCGACTGAGGGGTTCCGGAGCAGATTTCGGAGCCCCTCTTTCCATATCCAGCGAGAAGGGGGAGCGATGAAACTATCCACGGAAGAAATGCGCTTTTTCAAGCGCAACGGTTACCTGATCGTGCGCGGTGTCCTCGATCCCGAGCTGTTGGAGCGCGCCCGTCGCCGGCTGTGGGACGGCTCGCCGCCGGGCCGCACGCGCGACAACCCCGCCT
>CAXFTV010000394.1:0-2205 GCA_964005845.1 uncultured bacterium | reverse complement strand
GCGAACACTGGTACCTGGCACGGCCCTTCTTCGCGGCGGCTGAGCAGCGCCTGGTGGATATCTTTCAGCCGGATTTGAGGTGGGTGGGTGGACTTTCCGCCGCTTTGCGCATCTGCCATATCGCCGAGGCCGCCGGATTGGACGTCGTGCCCCACGGGGGCATGAACGACCCCTATGGTCAGCATCTGGTTTGCGCCATGCCCGCAGCCGGCTGGGGCGAGCGCTCCGGTGGCGTTTCGCCACCGGGAGTGCCGCTGGCAGATGTTGTCGACCTGCCCGGCACCGCGGTAATTGAGGATGGCTATCTGGTGCCCAGCGATGCGCCCGGTTTTGGTATCGAAGTGGACCGGGCCTGGCTGGAAAAGGCCGCCCTTTGAGCACTCTTGCCGGCCTGTGCGCGGCTTTAATAGGGGCGCATCCAGGGATTAAAAGAAGGCACTACATCGTCCGCGCCCTCTTGTCCTTCCTGAGCCTGGCCCTGCCCATACCCGCGCTTTGCGGCCAGGCCGATCCGAGCAGCCGCCCCCAAATTCAGGCCTATCGCACGGCCCGAGCGCCCCACATCGATGGCAGCTTGGACGATCCGGTCTGGCGGGATGCCCAGGCCGTAGAGGCCTTTCTGCAGCGTGAACCGCTGGCAGGAGCTCCTGCCAGCGAGCGGACTCTGGTCCGCATTCTATACGACGACGACAACCTCTATTTTGGCTTTCGTTGCCTGGATTCCGAGCCCGACAAGATCATCGCCAACCGCATGCAGCGGGATGCGGCCCTGGATGAAAACGACAATATACAGATCATTCTGGATACCTACGACGACCGCCGCGGCGGTTTTTTCTTCAGTACCAATCCGCTGGGTGCCCGGCGCGATGCGCTGCTTTCAAACGAGGGCCGCACTCGCAACGAATCCTGGGATTGCGTCTGGACCTGCCGGACCAGCCGCGATGCCGGCGGCTGGAGCGCCGAGATCGCCATCCCCTTCGATCAGCTGCGCTACACCGCTGCCGCCGAGGCCCTCTGGGGCATAAATCTGGGGCGCGTCATCCGCCGCAAGAATGAAGACGTCTATGTGGCGCCGCCGCCGCAGGTTTACGGCTTCAGAGGGGGCTATCGCACCTCGAGGCTGGCGGCACTCCGGGGCCTGGGACAACTGCGCGTCCGGCCGCGTCCCGAAATAACCCCCTTTGCCGTGGCGGGCAGCGAGAAGGCCTTCGAAGACTCCGGTTCGGCCCTTCAGAACAACCTCGACATGGGGCTGGATTTCAGGCATAGGCTCGCTTCGAGTCTCAGTGCCAGCCTGTCCTACAAAACCGATTTTGCCCAGGTGGAAGCCGATCAGGAGCAGGTCAACCTGACGCGTTTCAGTCTCTTCTTTCCCGAAAAGCGCGACTTTTTTCTCGAGGGGGCCAGCATTTTTGATTTCGGCGAGCGCCTCGAGCGGAGCGGCGGCACCGTCCGTCCTCCCACTCTGCTGTTCTACAGCCGGCGGATCGGCATCCAGGATGGCCACCACCTGCCGGTGCTTTTGGGCAGCAAAATCACCGGCAGAGTGGGCTCCTATGAGATCGGTGCTCTCAACATGATAATAAATCCCAAAAAACTGATCGACGAAGAGGAGGAAGAACGCTTTTTGAGCGCGGCCGGGGAACTGCTCGACGAGGATGACCCGCGCCTGGATGGGGCTACTATTGTCGATACCATTGAGGTCGAGAAGATCGATACGGTGCAGGTGGCGCGGACCAGCTATTCGGTGCTGCGCCTGCGGCGCGATGTGCTGGGCAGTTCCAATGTGGGGTTTATCGCCATCGATAAGAATCCCGGCGAAGACGCCGGATACAATCGTGCCGCCGGTGCCGATGCGAGCTTTTCCTTTTTCGATGCCACCCTGGATCTGCAGGGCTTCGTGGCCAGAACCTGGTCGCCCGCGGCGCCGGGGAAAGAAGCGGCGGCAATGGTCGCTGTCGAACACCGCATGAACGTTCTGGAAACCAAGGTGTCCTACCTGGATATCCAGGAAAATTTCAATCCGGAAGTGGGTTTCGTGCCGCGCGCCGATAGCCGTCGTTTAAAGGGTAGTGTGCGCTACCGGCCGCGTTCGCAGCTGGAGTGGATCAGGCGCTATTCAATGGGCCCCCGACTCACCTATCTGATGGACCAGAATCAGGTTTTGCAAACCCGGGACTTCGAGTTTTCTTCCTACGTCAACCT
>CAXFTV010000393.1:0-3421 GCA_964005845.1 uncultured bacterium | reverse complement strand
TGGGGCGCCAGTAGACCTCGGGATTGGGATCGTCGCCGGAGCGGGTGCGGATCTCTATGCGGGTACCGGGCGGCGTCTCCGCACTCCAGCGGATCTTGCCCCAGCTGGTGGGCTGGCCAAAGTCGAGGATGTCGGTGATGTAGACGGCTTTGCGCACATAGCCCTGGCCGTAAATCTCCACCTCGGCGATCTCCCAGGCGCGAAAGGGATCCAGGGCGCGCAGCGCGACCCAGCGCACATGCCTCAAGGGAAAGCGGAAATCGACCACCGCATCGAGGTTTTTCCGCACGCTGCGAAGAATCGTATACGCTGCGTCGTTGGCCGTCCGATAACCGGTAACGTCCTTGTGCCATCTCAAGCCCTTGGGGATGGCAAAAGCGGTGTCGGAGAAGGGCGCGCTGTTGTCGGCTACGCCGATCTCATACCATTCGAGATAGTTGGATGTAAAACTCTTATCGCCGAACGAGTTGGGAGGGGGTTTGGGATCGGCCATAGAGGCGATGATGTGGGCGTCCTCGATCCGCCCCAGCCGCGGGTAGAAGCGAATCCGGTTGATCGGCATCTCCGCCCCGAAGTTGGTGATCACGTTAAGGCGGAAACCGCGGCCCACGCCTGGCGGCGAACCCTGCTGCTGCGTGAAAACGCGAAACATGGCCGTGGTGCGGTCTCCGTCGTACGCCCGCAAGCTGCTGAACAGCGTCATCGCCATGCCGTGGGCGTGCCTTCCCTGGGTCACGCGGATATTGCCGCCCAGATCCCAGCGGGGGACCTGACTCTCGCCATTCTGGTCCCATTCGAGAATAGTCGTCAGGTTCCAGGTGGAGTCCACCCGCGAGGGCTTTATCGCATGGTCGGAGTAGTCCAGCAGCGTGTCGGCGCCGACCCACTGCGGCGAAGTGCCGATTTCCACTGTTTCGACCCGCTGCCCTGCGGCATCGAAAAGGGCGTAGAAACCGCCCCCTTCGCGCTCCTGGGCCAGCGGCACCTGCCAGGCGTTGCCCTCGGCTCCACCCAGGGTGAACTCCGCCCTATCCGCCCCTGCGGAGGTCGATAAAAACAGGGCCAGAAAAATCATGCAGAACATCATATCTTCCTCCTTTGCCCAGAGCTGGACCAGAGAAAAATGCGTAACTCGAAGGCCTCGAGCCATCCCGGACGGCATCCCGATAAGCCAGACGGCGCTCCTCAGATCTCCGTTCTGCCCTGATAAAGCAAAGGGTGCACAATGCCAATCGCGTCGACCGCGGACTGCAGATCTGCCGGGAGCGGGCCGCGTTCAATGGCGGCGATATTCGACTCGATCTCATGCCACTCACTGAAGCCCGCCACAATACAGTCGATGCGCTGCTCGGCCAGCAACCAGCGCAATGTCAGTTCCGCCAGCGGCAGGCCCGACACCGCCTGAATGTCCAGATACTGGCAATAGGCGCGGTGAAAATCTCCATCCATCCAATCGGGAGGCTGGTTGCGCCACTCGGTTTTGGCAGCCGCAAGCCACCCCTTCATGAGCATCGCTCCGCCGGCCACGCCCACGCCCCCAGCCGCAGTCAAGGGTAGCAGAAAACGGGCGGCGTTCCGGTAAATCGGGTTGTATTGGTGGGCGACCATTACCGCGTCAACTGCAACCGCGCTTAGCAGACGCGCAAGGCGCCGTGCATCTTTGCCGGTGATGCCCACAAAGCGCGCCTTGCCTTGCCCTTTGGCACGTTGCAGGAATTCCACACAGGGCGCCGTGCCGAAGTCGTACTCTTCGTCATCGCGGATCAGCGGTCCGACGTGCGAGATAGCCTCCTCGGTCGACACTGGTGCGTCCGTCCACCACTTGCGCTGATCCGCCTCGTGCAATTGAATGAGATCCACATGATCGGTCTGCAGGCGGCACAGGCTAGCCTCAAACTGCCGCATGAGAGACTCGACTTTGCGATGCCCGCCGGAGTCATCGACACATCCCACCTTGGTGGCCAGAAAAACCTTGTCGCGCCGACCCCGCAACGCCATCCCCAGCATGCGCTCGTCATTGCCTTTGCCATAGTTGGCCGCAGTATCGAAATAGCTGATCTGCCGCTCTATGGCGCCGGCGACGCAGTCGTTCACGCCACGCTGGCCCTGGCCCGCCATAAAGGCAGTGCCCAGACCGAGTTCGCCGATGCTCGCGCCCGTCTTTCCAAAACCTCGATTTTTCATTTCAGTCCTTAAACCAACAGTTCCGGGCAATATCAATCTTTGTCAGTCAGCGCTTGCTCATTTTCTGAAAGTCTGCTGCATAAGCAACACCTTTCTCCCCAGACAAAGCGCTTTTCGCATGGACCAGTGAGATCACTCCCACGCAGCTCGCCCTGCAAATTAAACCAGGTACTACCCATGGGCAAGCCATGCTCCTATGAGACCCTAGCCAAACCGCGATTCGAGTGCAAAAAAATACCTGCGCCCCCGGGCAGACGACCTAAAAACCCCTTTATGATTCCCCAATATTGCCGCATCAATTCAGGGCAAGCAAATTCACATCGCAAGGGCTTGCAATGAGAGACATCCTCGCAGCCATTATCATCCCCCTTGCGCTATTTTGTTACCCAGCTTGCAGTACAGACCGCGACGCGGGCAAGGTGGTTGATGGGGCACGACGAGAGGGCTCGGGGACCGCCGACGGTATCCGCACCAGAAAGCTGGAGCCAGATTAAGGCGGAGAGCAAGCGGGATTGAACCAGGCAGGGCAAATCCCCGCAGCGATGGAGGCCGGCTAAGAGCGCAGTCCCCGGCTTTGGGGGTGGATTATTGAATGCGAGTTAGAGTACCTGCGAGTTGCAGATCCACCCTCCGGCAGGACCTACCTCTCGCCCACCGCTTGGCCCTTATTTCTCGCCGGCTACGGCCCGCACCGCATGCGATGCGCAGCTGCGTCGCCCGCTCCAGGCTGTGTCCGGACAACTCGATGCGGGAAACGATCACCTTCGGCGCATGGAACCGGCGCCCGCATACCCTGATGTCCCGGTTGCACCTCGACGCGCCGCCGCGGCGCGCACCGGGCTGAAGGTCGGCGCAGGGACTTAGCGCCTCGACATGAACAGCTGCAGCACGTACCAGAACAACAGCGCCACCGAGGCGAATAGCTCGAGGCTGGCGGCGACCTGACGGTCGTGCGGGTAATGCCGCATGATGCCGGAAGTCTTGTAGAGAATGGCGCCACCGGCGAGTGCAATCATGGCGACAGTGAAGAAAGTGCCCAGATTGAAACCGAAGAGAGCGCTGGCGACGATGAGGACCAGAGCGATGATGAACCCCCAGCGCAAAACGCTGCCGAGGAAGCTGAAATCGGTGCGGGTGAGGAAGGCCACCAGGGTGAGGCCGGCGAAACCAACCAGCGTCACCGTGGCCGCGCTCTCGATGACGCCGGGGGCGTAGACTTGCGCCATGTAGAGCAGCG
>CAXFTV010000392.1:0-2770 GCA_964005845.1 uncultured bacterium | reverse complement strand
TGCCGGGCGCGATTTCTTCGCGCGGGCCTATAGGTTCCAGTTCACAAAAGCCGCTGCTGGGGTAATAGATGGAGACGGTAAGACCGGCCATTTCGTTGTAGACCCGATCGGTATAAACCGGAAAGCGCTTGACGAAAAGTAGATCGTTTTGCGACAGGTAGGAGAACCACCCGGCACAGGAATCAAAGCCCAGTTTGGGCCGCGCAGGGGGACGCAGGATTTCAATGAACCCCCCACGGCTGCGAATATTTGGATCTTCTGGTTGGTAGTCCAGCACCGGACCAGGACCATACATGATATACTCTAGGGGGAAACGGCTTTGACAGGCTAGCGGAATGAGCGCGATACCGCCTCCCAGACCGAATGTACGACTCCAGTGGCACCAGTTTTTGGTCTCGGCGGAAATGTTCTTGATGGTCTGGGTGACGCTTAAATGAGATGAATTTGCATCTAGAACAAAATCCCGCACGAGCTGGACGCCGGTGGGGGGGTGTTCGATGCTAGTGAGGCGCGCGGCGCGCGGACCGGTCACTGCACCCTGCCATTGGCCTAACCACAGCTCGGGCCTTTGGGGCACGATCTGCTCCGGTCCGATATCCAGACGCCCCCCGGTGGGATCGACGATCGGCTCGCCGGGAACGTAGGTCCAGCCGTGCTGATCTGGATCGAGATAAATGGCGTTTTCTCCTTTGAGCGAGTACTCGAGAAGACGCCCCCCGTGGGTAGTGAGCACCACCCGGGTATTTTCATTCTCGAGCACAATACAATTTGAATAGCCAAAATACTGGATTGTGTCCGTCCCTTCGAAAGCGGCCGCAGTATCGCTTCCGCCTGTGAAAAAAAGAACTGCTAGAAGCAGTATAAACAATCTCATAGTCCAATGCCTCACGTTAATTTAAGTTTAATCCTAACCCCTTCCGCAAATTGCATTTGCTTCTTCGGCTTTGGAGCGTCACAGAATACGCACGCTGCCACGCGACCTTTCCAACCAACTCTGAAGCCTTGCCCAGAAAGCGATGATCGCGGGCGAATAGCCCTGATTGCAGCGACCTCATTGCGCCAGAATCTCCCAATCCGTAGTCTGTAAAATATCTCGCCGGTTGGCTTCCTTCAACTCCAGATCATAGCTATCCATTGGATTGTAATCGTCGCGCAAAACCATGGCTGGCACCCCTGACTCAAAGGCAAACTGCCGGAAGGAGGCGATTCTCTTCCTGGCAAATGGGTGGATCGCCTCGCCGGCGAATAAATCCGGCGAGAAAGCCACCTTGTCGCCAAAGTAGGCCAGCACGGCCACATTTCCCGAACCCTCCCGATCTGGATCGAAGAGGGGTATTAAATCGACCTGATCGAAAACCTGCCGGAGAGTCTTCACTATTGAAGCACCAATCAGATTCCTTCCCTTCAGCGTGGTCACCAAATTGATTCCAAGGACGCCATTGTCAGTAAGATTGCGGCCGATTAACTCAAAGGCCTCCAAACTGATGACGTGGGATGGCGTCGTGTCGCCGTTGAATACATCGAGAATGATATAGTCGTACTTCGTTTTATTTTTGGTCAGGAAAAAACGCGCGTCCTGGACAAAAACTGTCCCCGAAGTGGAAAAGTCGAAGTAATCCCTGGCCATCCGCACCACTGCTGGATCGATATCAACGGCATCGGTCACGATCCCCCTGGCTTCATACCAGCGAGGTATTATGCCAGCTCCCAGGCCGATCACGAGACAGCGGCTACCCTTCGGGTTGATGTGGAGGGGCAGGTGCTGGAGATAATAATTATAAGGATAATAGGAAAGGCCCGTGGCCACATCGATACCTCCCTGCACCAACCCATCGATGATCAGCTCGCGGTTGCGTTTCTTGCCAAAGGAATACTGCACAACCTTGACGTTGCCGTAATAGCTATCCTCATGAGCCAGGAGTTCAATAAGGGCGCCATTTGGCAGAGTGCGCATGGCTGCATTGGCCTCATCGTGCACCCAGAAAACCGCCAGCAGGAAGACTGCGCTAGCTGCCCACAGAGCGCGGCGGAAGAAAACGAAATAAAGTGCGGCCAACAGAATCAGCAGGCAGCCTACCAGGAGGAAGATGCGACTAACTCCCATGTGGGCGATGAGCACAAAACCTGTCAGCACGGTGCCGCAGACGCTGCCAATTGTCGATACAGCATAGAACATACCCACCGTTCGTCCAATACTCGAAACCTCTCTGGCCGCGATCTTGATAAGGAAGGGAGATACGCAGCCCAGCAGAAATAGCGACGGTCCGAACAGGACCAACGCACTGACGAAGGCACCGGTACGGAGACCGAGATCGACGCACACCTTCAAAACGGGGATCTTGAGAAAGGGGATGGGTAGAACGGCAACTCCGGCCAAAAAGATAATGCCGTAGAGAAAACGGGCGTCGGCATGCCGATCCGCAAAAAGTCCGCCCGCCGCGTAACCGCCAGCCAAGGAAATCATCGCCACTGCGATCAATGAGGTCCAGACAAATAAACTGACGCCGAAAAAGGGCCCAATCACCCGCGAGCCGAGCACTTCAATCACCATGATCAACGAACCACAGCAAAACGCGGTCAACACTAGGAAAAACGGGTATATTGACGAAAGTTTCTGACTCTGTTTCTCTGATTTCATCTTACCTCGCTACAGAAAACTCTATTCCGGGGCCAGTATATATAGGGACGAAAACCTATCACAACCCACAATTTTACATGGGGCAAGAGACCAAAAACCCCCCTAAATTGCCGGCGGATGCTTAAACACCCG
>CAXFTV010000391.1:0-4348 GCA_964005845.1 uncultured bacterium | reverse complement strand
TAAACAAATTCAAAAGGAATTGCCGTTGCGGTTTGGTGATCGTCCAACCATTGAGTATCTTCTCTGCCAGATCCATTGTCCCGTTTGCCTCGGGTATGTGGTCTCTTTGATTTGGCGATTGAAGATACCAACGTGAGGAAACGGCACTTTTTTATCAAAAAATGTCCACTGTATTGTTATATCAAAATCGGCCATTTTAACTCACCTCTCCTTCAGTCGTGCATTAACCAACGATGATATTACCGTAAAACGCGATTTTGTAAGTTGCCCTACCAAAAAGGCCTTGCAATCTTTGATCCAATCGCCACAAAAACCAGCATTGCAATTAATCGAATGCTCATCGCTATGTCAGAAATGGCAAAAACCACAAGCAGATATTTTGACAGCCAGCCAATTTTTCTTATCCTCTATTTTTTGGCTTATAATATCCCCTGAGTGTGCAGTAATTCTGGCGTCCCCGAGAGGATGGTCAGTTGACCCCCTCTCGGGGACTTATCTATGGTCCCGTCCTGGCGGGGATCGGGCCATAGAACGAAAAAAAGACGGGTGGCTTAGCGAGCCGCCACTCGTCTTTTAGGAACCATCTGTTTTCTGTTATATCAATTCCTTCAATCCGACAGATGGCTTTTTTCTATGATTTTAGACGCACATCTTATACAAAAAAATTTGGGAAAACAAGCTTTTTTTTGTATTTTTTTTGAGTTTTTTCCCTGCCCAAATCTCCTAAAAAAACCACACCCTCACTACTATACATAAATGACTGTAAATAATTATCTTATTTAATACTACCCCCCCACCTGGCCGCCCCGTTCAGTTTCAACCCCGGGGCGAAGGTTTGAGGATTTTTACCTCAAAATTCCAGTTGGGCTCCCCGGAAACGACAAAACTGACCGGGCCTCTAACTAACACAAATACGTATCGCGCCCTCGGGAGAAAGCAGTGCAGACGACTACTCAATTGAAAGTGATGACGTGGAATATTTGGGGCAGACTCAATCGGGCTCCGCAGTATACCATTGCCAAAAAGACCGCCCGCCAGCGCGCTATCGAATGCATGCGTGAAAGCGAGGCCGACATTATTGCGCTGATCGAAGCATACGGTTCGGCCCCACAGATCGCCGCAGACCTCGGCTTCCATTACTACCCCCCTTCTGCCGATGCCAATCTGGCCATCTTCAGCCGCTATCCGCTGGCCGATACCGGCGCCCCTTCAGGGCTCTCGTCCAGCTCCTTCATTGCGGCAACGGCAACACTTCCCGATGGGAGCAAGATCCGCCTCTACGACATCTGGCTTACCAGCGCGGGAAGGCACATCGTGGAGATCAAAAACAGGGAACTGTCGGATGTGGAATTTTGCGCCGGCGATGATATTCGCCATGACCAACTGCGGGAATTGCTCGAGCATGCCGACCTCGAAAAATACCTCGCGGACGACGAGGTGCCCCTCATCGTCGCCGGGGATTTCAACTGCGTGTCGCACCGCGACTATACGGCCGACACGAAGCGCCAACAGCTGAACTACGGGCGCCTTCTGTCTGGCAAGACCTCCGCGGCCATGGACCAATACGGGTTCGTCGATAGCTACCGCTGCGTCCACCCGAAGATAACCCGGGAGACGCTTGGCCACACCTGGACCACCGTCGGGCAGGGATTCACCTATCGCGCGGAGGAAGGTTTTGTCCCCGTCGACAAGAACCCGCTGTCGGCCTATCGAGATCTCTATAGTCGCATTGATTTCATTTACTGCATGGGCAGGAGGATCGAACCAGTTGCCGCCCGAACAATTGCCCACCACGCCTCAAATAAGAAGCGGAGTTTCCCCGAGTTCCCCTCGGATCATGCGGCCGTCCTGACAACCTTCGAGCTAAAAGGGTGAGCAGGGCACAAATCACCGCAGGCCGAGGCCCTGCAGAGGGCGCCCGGGTTTGTCCTTGAATAATGCTTGCCCTGCCAAATGGCTAGCGATCTAGCATCAGCTGCAAAGGCCGGCGCAGCAGATCGTACCAATCCCCCGCCTGATTGTAGCCATCGCCCTGCAGCAGATTGTAGACGAGATAGGCATTGTATTCGTCCAGCATCGCCCCCGGCTGGATGACGGTGCCCCCGGCTTCGGCCTGGAAGGCGCCCCGCTGCCAAATGCCACCATGATGCAGAGAAATATTGGAGCCCTCGGGTCGATAGGCCTGGGGAAATCCCCGTGCCCCATAGGCCAGCCTGAGGGAGGCAAAGCCATCCTTGCTGGTCTCGTTGGCAAATCCCACCAGCGCCGGATTGCGCTCGAAACCCCCGCCTTCGGGATGCGCTTCTACAGCGCCGCCTTCCACCATTTTATACATGTGGGTAAAGACCCCGCCCAGCAGCCACTGGTCGTTGCGCACATAGGAAATATCCACCTCTTCCTCCACATCAAAGCGGGTGCTCATCGTCAAATAGGGCAGGTCGCTGTAGAAGGTATAGGTCACCTCGATCGAAACGGCCTGCTGCGGCAAAGCCGGATAGAGCGGCGATACCGGATACCCCCAGCGCTTTATTATGGTGCACAGCGGCCCCCGCGTCACCTTCCAGTTGGGCGGCTCCGGCCAGTTGGTAACGCGGTAGCGCAGTTGATTCATAAAATCGGGACACCAGTGGATGCAGAAATCTTCGCCGTGCCAGGCCAGATCCAGGATGTCTTTCGAATCGTTGGCGGCATTGGTTATGTTGATCGGACTGGGATCGGGAGAGGCCGCCATGATGGTCTCTCCCCAGCGCTTGAAGTGCAGCTCCCTCAGGTGACCCATGATCGGTGAAAGCCGCGCCCTATAATAGCTATTTTCAATCTCGAGAGCGTAGCCCTCGCCCCAGCTGACCAGATCCGTCCGGTAGATCGGCGCCCAGCAGCAGGGAGAAGGATTGCCGCAGAGCAAAAAGTAGCTCTTGCGCTGACCGGCCTTCACAGCGGCGAAAAAGACCGCGGCACACCTGCCTGCCCTTTCGCGGTCGTAGATCTGGCAGGGGATTTCCTCCCCCGATTCTTCTTCGATGAGACGGATCTCCCTGGCCGGGTCCCCGACCTGACCTGGATCAAAGCGAATATCGAGGTGCACGGGCTCGCGCCGCCGCTCCAGGCCCTCTTTTTCTGCCACTGCGAAACGCGTGAAAAGCTTCCAGCCGCCGCGCCAGGGAGCCATTTGATCCCCGGCAAAATCGTCCACCCGCTTCCAGGCATCGAGTGGAATACTGAGCCGCCCGCCCTCGAGCTTGCGCTCATCGAAGGGCAGTGCAGTGGCCTCGGCCCGCACCTGCGAGCGGAGATGCAGCTTCCCTGCCGCCGGATCGCCCGCCTTGAAACCAAGGACCTCACGGGCCAGGGGCGACAGGCGCTCCGGTGTCCATTCGGGCTCCCAGATGCATTCCACTACCACCTCTCCGACTCCATCCATTTCGAGCACCTTCTGGCGAATGGGCGAGGTGGCCCGGCTGATCTGGACATAACCCCGGCTATAGGGCATAAAAACGATGTGCACATCATTATCCCGCACCTCGACATCGTATATCAGACCGACATCCACCACGCTCAGGGGGGTCCCCAGGGTCGGATCGTTGAGATACCTCCTGAGCTCCCGGACGAACATCTCGTCTTTGAGTTCGCCCAGCTGCTTCCAGACTGCCTGCACATTGATCATGATTTATACTCCCATCGGTGCGCGAAATTTTTTTTGAATATAAAGGTTTCAAAGCCGGGCCGAGAGGTGGACCGACCCGCTCTTTTAAGGGGCATACTCCTGCACCTATAGGGCCGTAGAAAACACCCGCGCTCGCGCCATGTGCAAACGGAGCGAAATATTTCTGCCCCGCAGAGCGCCCAGGTCGCTGCGCCCCCCCCAGCTAACCACCCGGGAGATCTCGTCGCCCCGCAATAGGTCCGCGTCCTCCAGCCCGAAGCCCTCCAGCGCTTCTACCGGCGCCGCTGGCGTAGAGGGCGGCGCCACCAGTTCCACCTTGATCCAGCCGCCTTCTTCCCGGGTCTGGAAATTGAGCCGCAGCTGCTGCCCCTGGCAGGGGCGCTCCACCAGCGTCACACACCCTTCCACCGGCGCCTCCAGCGCCACCAGCCGGTCCGGCTTCCAGGTGGCCCAGCGCCACTCGGGCGCGCGTTCGGGCTGATGCCGCTGTCCCCCGTCGTGCAGATCGTACTGGCCGATGAACATCAGGCCCCAGCTTTCGGGCCCCAGCGGCACCAGGTTGGGAAAGGCGAATACCATGCCGTAGCCTTCGGGCTCGGAGGCGATGATGGGCCTGCGCTCGGGGCGACTCCACAGCAAGCCGTCGCGGCTGCTGGCCAGCTGCACGTCGACCTGTGCGCTCCC
>CAXFTV010000390.1:0-3014 GCA_964005845.1 uncultured bacterium | reverse complement strand
GATTGCCGCCGGCAAAAAAATTGACCGCTTTGCAAAAGCTATAACCGAACTTGAATGAATTTATTTTTATGAATACTCAATCTCAGCAGTTTCCGGTTAAGAATTTGCTGTGCGTTTGGGTAGGAGGAAAGAGAGCTTGACAGCGGCGGTTTTCTGTGAAAGGTTGGTTTGTTTATCGCCATAAACAGCCCCCTTTCCAGGAGATACGCCATGTCGATCCTCTCGTGTTCCCCCCTATCCGTGGGTAATAATGTAGAAACGAACCCGATCTCGCCAACCTTTTCTATGTTGATCGCGCCGTTGGAAACGCAATTACCGCATCTGACTCGTCTAGTCTCGCGGAGTAATCGCCCCCTGGAGTTCACCTTTTCGCATCAAGTGCGCGCCCTGGTATATTATCACACGGAAGCCTATACCTCCGGCCAAGATCTGCTGCAAGCGGCCCACGCCGATCCCTTTGTCCACGCCTTGATGGTGCCAGACACCGGCCTGGGGGAAAGCACCTTCTATGAGGCCAATGCCCAGCGCGGCAGCCAACAAATGGTCGAACTGGTGGAGCGTCTCGCCAAGCAGGCGAGCAAACGCTTAAAGATCGCCTACCCCGAATTAGGCCCGTTGGTGGCCCTCGATGGCAGTCTGATTCAGGCGTGTCTATCGATGCGTTGGGCCGAGTATTCTTCTACGCAACGTAAAGCCAAGGCCCACGTGGGATTTGACCTGAATTATGGCATTCCTCGTCGAATGGCCCTGACCGAGGGCACGGGTGCGGAACGTCCCTTTGTTTCTACCCTGCTTGAGCCCGGCGATACCGGGGTCTTAGACCGGGGCTATGTCGACTATCAACGCTTTGAGGCCTGGATCGACGAGGGCAAACACTTCGTCGTCCGCATCCGAAAAAACGCCCATCGAGAGGTCCTTGAACACCGGCCTATCCCTCAAGGCACCGCACTCTTTTTCTTCGCCAAAGTGCGACTCGGAGATGACACCCATCGCATGCAACACCCCCTCTTTCTGGTCGGCTTCAAATCACGCGGCAAAATTTACTGGGTAGCCACCGATCGAGCCGATCTGTCGGCCGAGCAGATCGGCTTCATTTTCTCCTTGCGATGGGAAATCGAAACCTTTTTCGCCTGGTGGAAACGGCATCTGGACGTGTATCATCTCCTGTCCAGAAATCCGCACGGGGTGCTCCTCCAGCTCTTGGCGGGGCTGGTTACCTACCTGCTGTTGGTGCTCTATTTCCATCAACGCTATGGCGAACGACCGTCTATCCGCCGCGTGCGAGAGATGCGTCGACACATCCGGCAGGAAGTAGCCATTGCCTATCTCCCTGTCCATCATTATAGATATAGAAAAACTGATTTGCTTGTGCGTCTGTCTCTTATGCTGCCATGCGCAAGAAAAATCCTAACCGGAAACTATTGACTCAATCTATGAAAAAGGGATTGCCGCTCCGCCTCGTCGAACGCTACGAGCCCAGCTCTGGAATTTGGCATGGGCGGCGCAAAAAGGGAAATTCTATCGCCGCCGGGCACTATCATTTTGGCGGCCCTTCCCTTGCCGAAATTCGGCTAGTGCTGCCGGAGGAAAGCGCAGAAGAAGCACAACTGACGGCGCATATCTGCGAGCGCGCCCTGCACCTGGTACTAAAGCGCTTCGAAGCCCATCCGGAGCTGAAAAAATTGGCCGATCAACTTGCGGGACGCACCGTGCGGGTGAATTTTGTCCGGGGCCACGACCTCCTGCTCGACCTGGACTCCAGCGCTCAAACGATTTATCTAGCCTGCGATCTGACCGATCCTCTGGAACTGCGTTTCGACCATGCCAAGCATGACCTGGAAGCAATCAAAAAACCTGAAATCCTGCGTGGCTTTGAACTAGTTCTGGCGCTGGGTCAAGTCTATATTTTCCAACTGCTCATCGACCGGTCTCAGCGCCTGGCCCTGCACCAGTTGGTCTCATTTTATCAGGATTTTTCCTGGTCCGAGCGCAGCTACCTGCACCAGGTGCTCGAAGGAACCAATCTGGACAGCGGCAACCTGTTCTCTCTCTTCCTGAAAAAAGCCTCGTTTCCCACCGACTCGGAACCGGCTTCAGCCGAGCGCTGGCGGGACCAGCAAATCACCTGGCTACTGGGCCAGGATCGCGTCGATATACCCTACGACCGCCACAGTGCTGGCGAAATTTTGCGCAGCGAAGGGGATGCCGATGAAAAGCGCTTCCGCCTGTACGAAGTACTTAACGCCTATGACCCCGACCTGGAAAGACAAAATATCGAGCGCCTCACCGGCGAAATACGCAGTGCCCATCAGCAGTTGATTTTCGGACGCATGAGCCGTGCCTTCCACAATCAGGCCACCCTCCTGGCCAACGCGGTTCTGCTGTGCCCGGGCCCGCAGTTGCATCGGCTTGCCAGTGAACTCGCCAGCATCGCAGAAGAAAGCGAAGACCTGCAATCGACGGCTGCGGAACTGCGCCTGCTGGCGGAGAGCAACGGGGAAATACCCCTGACCCAAATAGAGGGTGCTTGTGAGCGTTTCGAAGAAGCTGTACTCGAGGTGCAGAAAGGGGAGATGCTGAGTTTTCTCGAGCGCGTGCGCGAACGCGTGGCGGACCACGCTGATACGCTGTCGGCAGATTCTCTGCCCCAGTTGGTGGAAACGGACATCGCCGCAACTACGGCAAAAAGGCTCCACTTGGTCGAAGCCATTCGCCGCGAATTGCTCAAAGCCGAGAAACGCCACGCCGCCTACGTCGTCATCAGCCAGCGTCCCTCCCCCACCGGTTCCCACCTGCTGATCAAAATCAACGAATTTGAAGACCCCTACCTGGGCAAATCGGAAAATCTGCGAAAACTGGTGCGCCTCGCTGGCGACTACGTCTACAGCAGTCCGGATTATCATTGGCTCGAAGTCGCAGACCACTGGATCGAGGCCATTCCCCTCTTCATCAAAGAACAAATTATAATTGAGGAGGGCCGTGAAAACACCCGCACCGTAATCGATATTGCAGCT
>CAXFTV010000389.1:0-3510 GCA_964005845.1 uncultured bacterium | reverse complement strand
TTCTGCCCCTGCCGCTGGAGACTGATGTGAACGTGACAGCTCGAGCCGGCGCGCTCGGCAATGAATTTGGCCATGAAAGTCACCGAAATGCCCTGCTGGTCAGCCAGTTCCCGGGCGCATTGCTTGTAGATTGCGTGACGGTCCGCCATTGCCAGAACATCGGCATAGCGGATGTTCAGCTCGTGCTGTCCCAGGCCCCACTCCCCCTTGGAGTTTTCGACCGGCACGCCGGAGTCGCGCAGGTGGCGCCGCAGGGCGCCGACAAAGCTCTCGACGCGCGCCCCCTGCTGCGCCTGATAGTCCTCGATGTACCAGCCGGCCGGGCGCAATTTGTGGTAGTCCCCGGCCGCGGCATCGCGGTAGCTATCCTCAAAAATGTAGTACTCGAGCTCCGAAGCGGCGCAGACCTCGCAACCCATCTCCGCGGCCCTATCCACCTGCCGTCGCAAGAGTGAGCGCGGTGTTTCAGCCACCGGGGCGTGACTGGCAGCGCCCTCGACATCGCAGAGGACGAGGGCGGTTTTCTCGAGCCAGCTGGCCAGCCGCAGGGTCTTCAGGTCGGGGACCAGATGAAAATCGCCGTACCCCTTATCCCAGTTGGCCAGGGCGTAGCCCGGCACCGGTTCCATCTCCATGTCCACGGTGAGCAGATAATCGCAGCCGTGGGTGCCCTGGGCCGCCACTTCCGCAAGAAAAAACTCGGCGTCGAAGCGCTTGCCGGCGAGACGGCCGTAGAGGTCGCTAAACCCCACGAGCACGGTGTCGATCTCGCCGCTTTGCACGGCGGCCTCCAACTTTTCCAGACTCAGCATGCCACGCATATTCTCCCTCGCTTTTTCTCGTTTTCGCCAATCCTTTTGATTAAAAAAATGCCCCGCTGAGGGCCTGTCAATGGACGCTTGGACGCCGTTTCGGGCACTTGGTTTTACCGATGAGCTAGGATTAGAGGCCGCTTTCCAATTTCTATATTTTTTTCTTATCTTTAAGCGTTGTCAATCAACGCGAACCCCATTTCATCGAAAGGCATTATCCATGCCGGCTGTTCAGGATATTCTGGTTTTCTTCCAGACCACCCCCGCCCTCGACGCCAGCGTCGTCGCCTGGGCGCGCTACGAAGCCTCCCGGGGGACGGGCATAGGCGATCTGGTCGAGGAAAGCGAGCCCCCCTACAACAATGCCATGGAAGCGATGCGCGACGGCTGGCAGGTAATCCAGATGTCCGAACTCAAACATCGTCTCCCCGAAGACGGCTACGAACTGGGCCCCCTGCCCTACCAGACCGTGCTATCCAAATTTAACGAGCTACAGCAAGAGGAGGACCTCCCGTCGTGAAAGAACATCTCCTGACCGCAAAGCAAATGGCGCGTTTTGTCGCCTCTGGCTATCTGAAATTCGAAGGGATGATCCCCCCCGATTTGTGCCGCGCCTGCCGCGAGGAAATGCCCCATAACAACGGCTATCTCAGCGTCGGTGCCCCCTTTGAGGAAACCTGGCCCAAAGGCACCGCCCTGGGCGACGCCTTCCGGCTGCCCCAGGTGCAGGGCCTCATCCATTCCCTCGTCGGTCCCAACCCGCTCTACGACCACCACGCCGCCCACCTCACCCGGGCCGGGCAGACCAGGGGACCGGATATGCACCAGGATTCGGTCATCGACTTTCGCGACAATTACTTCGATATTCAGCTATCGCTCTTTCCGGTCGACACGCCGGACAATATGGGGGGCACCTTCCTGGTACCGGGCAGCCAGTTCCGCAATGTCCGCACTTCGGAGATTGGCATCTACCACCACATTCGCGGCAAAATCTGGGCGACGTGCCCGGCTGGCACGATGTACGTGTGGAACACCCGCGTCTGGCACGGGGCGCGCAGCAACTATACCGATCGTGATCGCTACATGTACAAATTGCGCCTCAATCCGACCCAGCCCCAGATCCGCAACTTCGACACCGCCGACCTGGACGACCCGGAAATCGGCCAGATCCTGGCCACCAACCACGGTTGGGAAGGCAACGAGCACCGCTACGAGCTCATGCAGCGCGTGCGCCTGTGGCGCTTCGTCTCCGGCCAGCCGCACTACGATGTCGGCGAGCGCTTCCTGCGGCGCATCGAGTACCAATCGAGCCCTGCAGCGGTCTAGCTGGTAGCAAGTCTGTAGATCGCCCCATCCACCGATTGGCTTAGGTCTCCCCCAGGGGGGCCGGAGCCAATCCCGGGCGAGCTCTAAGCCCGGCAAGAGCCATTGCGAGCACGGCGGCAAAAATCGATCAGTGGACCAGCCGGGGCGACTTTGTCCCCAGCAGACCGATTGCCCTGGCCTGCTTTGAAGTATTTGCAAAACCCCCGCCAGCTGCTTCAGGCTTTTACGGCACCGGCCATCAAACCGGCCGTCAGGCGCTTTCTGACCAGCAGAAACAGCAAGGCCGTGGGCACGGTCGCCACCACCGCCGTGGCCATCAAATAATTCCACTCGACCACATTGTTTTTTTCCCAGGCGTACAGCGCCATAGTAATCGGCTGCATTTCCCGTTTGGATACCAGCACCAGAGCAAAGATGAACTCGTTCCAGGCACTGACAAAGGTGAATATGGCAGTGGTCGCCAACCCCGGGGCCGTCAAGGGCAGCGCTATTCTGAACACCATCCCCGTCCTGGAGAGACCGTCGATCAGGGCGGCATCTTCCAGTTCCGCGGGAATACTCACAAAAAATCCCCTCAGCATCCAGATCGAAAAGGGCAGGGTAACCGCGGTGTTGACCAGGATGAGGGCCGTGTAGGTATCCAGCAGATGCAGGACTTTCATCATCTTGAACAGGGGGATGAGCACGATCACGGGAGAAAACATCTGCACCACCAGAACGGCCATACCAAAAAAGCTGCGGCCGCGGAATTTAATGCGCGCCATCGCATAGGCCGCCGGGGTCGCCAGGAGGATATTGAAAAACACCGCGGCCAGCGCAATGACCAGACTGTTGAGCAGGTGCCGCGCCATCGGTATGCGGACGAAGACATCGACGTAGTTCTGCCAGATAAAAAGGTCGGGAACCAGGGTGGCAGGTGATTGGAATACCTCCCCCATAGTCTTTAAAGAAGTACCGACGACCACCAACAATGGAAAGAGAGTAAAGACGCCAATCGCCGCCAGCAACAAGGTCCGCAACGAGGCGCCGGGCAGGCTGGAAAGGATCCTCACTCTTCGATCTCCCGGCGGTAGAAGAAGCGCCACTGGAGAAAGCTGATGACCAACAGCAGAAAAAAGCCCAGAAAGGTTATGCTGCTGGCCTGGCCAAAGTTGAAATAGCCAAAGGCACGGCGAAAAATCTCGGTGACCATTATCTGGGTCTGGTTTGCCGGCCCCCCCCCGGTTATCACGTAGATGAAGACGAAACTGTTGAAGGACCAGATGAAACTGATCAACAAGACGGCCAAGGCCACGGGCCGCAGCAGGGGCAGGGTGATGTAGCAGAATTTCTGCCACCTCGTGGTACCGTCTATCAGCGCAGCTTCGTACAG
>CAXFTV010000388.1:0-3277 GCA_964005845.1 uncultured bacterium | reverse complement strand
GAATATTGTTCGTTGCCCTAACCCTGGCGTTTGTGGTTGCTGGGTGGCCCCCCCCCACTGCCCGATGCCCTTTTAGGCCCTGCAGGCCGGCCCCTTCCGCAGCGGCGCAAAAGGGCTCCTCCAGAGCGCGGTTTGCCAATCTGAAAGTAATGTTCATCGACGAGCGCGACTTTTGCTCGGCATGACCACAATAAAATTCGGGGTATTGATCCAGCACCTGGTACACGAGTCCCGCCTTGTGGCGATTGCGCGCTGCCACTGCGCTCAGGCCGCCCTGGGCTTCGATCCAGTGCAGCACCAGATTGAGCATGTATACCGCAAAGACAGGGGGCGTGTTGTGCAGCGAGTTAGCGCTCGTATGAGTTTCGTACTGCAGCATGGTGGGCACTCCGGCGGAGCGGCACTGCAGCAAATCCCGATGCAGACAGACCACGGTGAGGCCGGCGATCCCGGCGTTTTTCTGTGCCCCGCCATAGACCAGTCCCAACCTGCTCCAATCCAGGGGCTGGGACAGCATGTCCGATGAGATATCCGCAACCAGGCGAACCGAACCGGTATTGGGCAGGGTGCCGTACTGGGTCCCGTAGATTGTATTGTTGGTGGTTATGTGGACATACCGGGCCCGCCCATCAAGATCCAGTTGCGCTGGGGTGGGAATATAACTGAAGTCCCGCTCCTCACTACTGCCGGCAATGCGGCATTTCCTGCCCACCGCATCAACCTCTTTTATCGCTTTCTGGGACCAGTTGCCGGTGCAAATATAGTCCGCCGAATCCCCCTCTCCCAATAGGTTTAAGGGGACCATAGCAAACTGGGTGGAAGCACCACCCTGAACAAAGATAACTTCGAAATCCACCGGCACGGCGTAGAGGCGTCGCCACATATCCAGCGCTTCCCGATGCACTTCTTCATAGGCCTGGCTACGATGGCTCATCTCCAGAATGGACATGCCAGTGCTGCGAAAATCGACTAACTGAACTGCGGCTTCTGCCAAAACCCTGGATGGCAAAACCGCCGGACCGGGTGAGAAATTATAGCTCAACTCATTCCTCTTTCTGAATTTTTTTCCCCTACATGGTCCGGGCCAGCAACCCGCCGTCTACAACCAGTGATGTTCCCGTAATAAATGAAGCCTCTTCAGAGGCCAGGAAAAGTACGGCATTGGCAATATCTGCTGGGGTACCGAGGCGCTTGGCCGGCACCATATCGGAGAATTCCCTTATGTACTTCTTGCGGTCCTTTGCCGGTATTTCCATCCAAAGCGGCGTGAAAATGGCTCCTGGAAGCACCGCATTCACCCGAATGTCGGGGCCGTAGTCCAGCGCCAGAACCCGCGTCAGTCCGAGAATGCCGGCTTTGGCGCTATCGTAGGCAGTATGCTCGGCAAAGCCCACAAGAGAGTGCACTGAGGCAGTGTTTACGATACAGCCTCCCCCGGTCTTGCGCATTACCGGAATGCCGAATTTAGCACTTAGAAATATCGTCTTGAGACCGACTTCCAGCGTCCGATCCCAATCCTTTTCATCCAATTCGGTGGCCCTTCCATTCTTGTACCAAATGGCGTTATTGTGGATGAGATCTAAGCGCCCGAAGGCCTTCTCGGTGCGTTCAATCATGCGGCGAACCTGTGCGGTTTTACCCACATCCGCTTTCACGAAGATGGCCCGGCCATCCTCTTTTTTTATTTTTTCCACCACTTCCTTGCCGCCCTTTTCATCCACGTCTACGATGCTGACTGCGGCCCCCTCCTGGGCCAGCAGCAGGGCCGTGCCCTCCCCTATGCCCGATGCAGCGCCGGTGACCAGGGCGACTTTGCCCGCCATTCTACCGCCTGCTCCTTCGGTTTTGCTCATTTCAACCCTCCTCTGTAGTAGGCAGGTGATCCTGCAAATCGAAGACCTGCTCCATGAGCGCCCACCATTCGCCCGCCGCCGCCTCCTCTACCCGCTCTTGGAAAGTGCACATTAAATCATCCCATTCCTGCGCTTTTGGGTACTGTTCCATGTAGCGTGCAAAATCCACCTCCGGATCGAATTCGTCAACCGTCGTCATGTACATAAACATGCGCCGTCCGAGAAGAAATATCTTCATATCGAGGACGCCAACCACGCGCAGCCCCTGCAGCGGCTCCGGCCAGGGATGGCGGTGATATTCTTTGTATTTTTCGATGCTCTCCGCATCGTCTTTCAAATTGAGCGTCATACCGTAACACTTCATAGCTAATTCTCCTCTTTTTCGGCGCGATAGGCCGCTGCCAGCAGCGACACTGGATGCTCGACCTGGACCTCCACTCCGCAGCGCCGACGCCCGTACTCCAATTGAATCGAACACCCCGGATTGCCGGCCCCGACGACCTGTGCCCCGGTGTTTTTTATATGACTCATCTTGCGATCCAGCAACTGCATGGACATATCGGGCTGGGTGATATTGTAAATCCCGGCACTGCCACAGCACCAATCCGCCTCTTTCAATTCGATCAACTCGATGCCCGGAATGGCCTGCAGCACCTGGCGCGGAGCAGCGGAGACCTGCTGACCGTGTTTGAGATGGCAGGACTCGTGATAGGTGACCTTGAGCTGTCGGCTCGAGCGAGGAGGACGGAAGTCGATCTCGACCAAAAACTCGTGGATATCCCTGACTTTGGCACTCCACAAACGGGCCCGCGCTGCCCACTCCGGATCCTCGGCCAACAACTGATCATAGTGTTTCATATGGGGTCCACAACCCCCGGCATTGACAATAATCGCATCCACTTTCTCGGGCTCAAAAGCCTGAATATTCTGCCGGGCCAACTGCCTGGCCCCATCGACCTCGCCGTTGTGCCCGTGCAAAGATCCGCAACACTGCTGCCCCCTTGGCAGCACTACTTCGCAACCATTGCGCTGCAGAACGCAGATGGTGTCGGCATTGACATGCGAAAATGCAATATCCTGGATACAACCCGCCAGCAGGGCGACCCGATAGCGCGGCGACTCCGGATTGCCCTCCTCGTAGTCGGCGCGAAAAATTCGCCGGGTCGTTCTCCTTTGCACCCTCGGCATCAATGGCTCCAGCGCGCGCACACTGCGAGGTAGCAAATTTCCTAGGAAGGAATTCCGCACCAGACCTTGCAGACCACTGCGCTGATAGAAATAGAGCAGTCGCCCCAACAGGCGAAGTAAACGCCGCGACATGAACAAGCGCTTTAAAATAAAATGGCGGATGAGATTCCGGGCGCGGCTCTGCAGCACCCCGGTGCGCTCGATCTCGGCTCGAGCATGTTCGAAAAGGGTGGTAT
>CAXFTV010000387.1:0-7050 GCA_964005845.1 uncultured bacterium | reverse complement strand
GCCTGCAGCAATGGCTTAAAAATGACGGAGCAGATCGGCGCATCCCTGCGCCGATTATTCTGGGCGCTTCTGGCAACTATCGCCCTGACTATCGCAATTTCTCTATGGATGAGGTTGGAGGGGGCCTACACTTATGGGGCGGTAAATCTCAACTCGTTCTATGCGATCAACGCGGCGCAGTACCCCTACAAATTCATGGAAAAGGCAATCGCTTTTCCGGTCGGTCCAAATGTGCAGGGCTGGATACATATTGGCCTGGGTGCCCTGGCCATGCTGGCGCTGGAAATGATGTACACCAAACTGATCTGGTGGCCTTTCCACCCCCTGGGATTGCCGATCAGCGCGGCCTTCGGGTCGATGTGGTTCAATATTTTCCTGGCCTGGATCATTCAGGCCGCGGTATCCAAGTACGGAGGGGCCGCCCTCTATCGCAAACTCAAGCCATTCTTTCTAGGGCTGATCCTGGGGCATCTGGTTACCGCCGGCATCTGGCAGATCATCGATTATTTCACCAAAACCCAGGGCAATTCCCTCGGCCAATTCCTCGGCTGAGCAAAAAAAAGGGACCCGGCAGACAAAGCCACCGGGTCCCCGCACCTATCAGAACGCCTCAGCTCAGATTGCGGAAGGGCCGCTTGTTGACAAACTCCTCAACTACCTCGCCGCCGATCAAATGCTCCTGGATAATGCGCTCCAGTTTCTCTACCGTCACGGAATGGTACCAGATCTCTTCGGGATAGACCAGTGCCGTCGGGCCGCTTTCGCACACCCGCAAACAGTCGGCTTTGGTGCGGTGGATGCCACTGCTCGGATGGCCGTAGCCCAACTCGCCGAGACGCTTCTTCAGGAATTCCCAGCACTCCGCCCCGCTGCCGTCCGCATGGCACTTGGGTTTGCTCGGGGTGGCACAAAGAAAAATGTGGCGTTTGATGCGAGGGCTCTCCCCCTGTTTCTCTTCGCTCATAACCTTTTAAAACCTCCTGGACTTCTACCACTCCGCCCGCAGGCGGCGGTGGGTGTAAGGACGCGGGGTCTTTCCTTCGAAATCGTCGACCGTATGGCCGTCCCCGGTGAGAATATACTTATAGATAGTCAACCCCTCCAGACCCACCGGACCGCGGCTGTGCAATCGGTTCGTACTGATGCCCACCTCGGCCCCCAGGCCGTAGCGGAATCCATCGGCAAAACGGGTCGAGGCATTGTGCAGGACCGAGGCCGAGTCGACGCTGTGCAAAAACTTCAGCGCCACCGCCGCATCCTCCGTAACGATCGAATCGGTGTGGTGACTGCCGAAGCGATTGATGTGATCCACTGCCTCCTGGAGACTATCGACTACTTTCACCGCCAGAATGAGATCGAGAAACTCGCACCCCCAGTCTTCCGCACTGGCTGCTTTGATGCGGCCATTGGCGCCGCTCAGAGCCCTGGTGCGCTCATCGCCGCGGATCTCCACTCCCTCTGCCTCCAGCAACGCCAGTGCCCGGGCAAAAAAGGGCGCGGCAATATCCCGGTGCACCAGCAAAGCTTCGGCGGCGTTACATACCGCTACATACTGGGTTTTGGAGTCCACCACCACCCGCACTGCCTTATCCAAATCGGCCGCCTCATCCACGTATACGTGGCAGACCCCATCGGCGTGCCCCATGACCGGAATGCGGGTATTTTCCATGATGTAGCGGACGAATTCGTTGCTCCCGCGCGGGATGATCAGATCGATGTACTCGTCCAGATCCAGCAGCGCGCGCACATCTTCGCGGGTCTCCAGCAGCACCATCCAGCCCGGGGGAACGGCCTCGACCTCGGCGCTGGCCCGGGCGATTACCTCGGCCAGCACCTGATTGGTGCGCAGGGCCTCGCGGCCCCCTTTGAGCAAAACCGCATTGCCGGATTTGAGGCATAGCGCGGCAATCTGCACCAGGGCATCCGGGCGAGATTCAAAAATCACCCCGAGTACCCCAATCGGCACCGAAACCCTGAAAAGCTCGAGCCCCTCGTCCAACTCGGTGGCGCTCTGGGTCCGGCCCAGTGGGTCGGGTTGCTGCTCGACGCCGCGGACGGCTTTCAAAATCTTCTCCGCAAATTTGCCCCCGCTCACGTCCAGGCGCGGAACCAGTGGTGCGGCCAACTCGCCTTTTTCGACCATCTCGCTAGCGGCGGCCAGATCCTCCCGATTGGCCGCCTCGATCTGCTCTCGCGCCGCCTCGAGCTCACGGACAATCGCTTCCAGAGCAGCATTGCGGCTCTCGACAGAAGTCGTCGCCAAGCCGCGGGCAGCGCCACGGGCATTTTGCGCCAGGGTGATGATCGGGCCGGCCATATCAGGACTCCTTCACGCTCTGGTCGGTCGCCGCGCTCATAATTGATCCCAGAGCCCGGGTAACCCGCTGCGGATCCTCGACCGTGCCCTCGCCCAGCAGGACGTAGTCGACCAGGAATTGCGACCACTCTTTGAGCTGTTCGGAGTCGCGGTCTTTTTTGAGGGCCGCGCCCATATTGCGTATGATCGGATGCCCGGGATTGACCTCGAGAATCCGCTTGGTTGGCGAGAACTCCTGATCCGACATTTTCATCAGGCGCTCCATGTTGAGTCCCATTCCACCCTGCGGCACCACCAGAACACATGGACTGTCGGTCAGACGGCTCGACTCGACGACGTCCGCAACGCGATCGTCCAGCTCCTTTTTCAAGTAGCTGACGAGTTCGATTGTCTGCTCCTTGTCGGTCTGATCGACCCCTTCCAGCTTGGTTTCCTCTCCCAGATCCAGATCGGCTGCATCGATTGCCTTGAAATCCTTGTCGGCGAATTTCTGCAGCCCGTTGACCACCCACTCGTCCACTGGATCGCCCATGAACAGAACCTCCAGATTGCGTTTGCGGAAAGCTTCGAGCAAGGGACTCTGGGCGATCACCTCGCGGCTTTCGCCGGTCAGATAGTAGATCTCCTTCTGGTCGCTCTGCATGCGATCGACGTATTCCTGTAGTGCAACCAGGTCGCTCGGATCGGCGTTCAGCGACGAATTGAAACGCAGCAAACCGGCCAGCTGGTTTTTGTTTTCGAAGTCCATCGAGACCCCTTCTTTGAGTACAATGCCGAAGGCACGCCAGAACTTTTCATAATCTTCAGAGCGATTCTTCGCCATGTCCTCCAGCAATTTCAAAATTCGCCGCACCAGGTTGGAACGAACCTTGCCTATGACAGCATTGTGCTGCAGCGTCTCGCGCGAGACATTGAGAGGCAAATCGTCGCAGTCGACCACACCCCGGACAAAGCGCAGATAGAGTGGCAGCAATTCTTTGCAGTCGTCCTGGATAAAAACCCTTTTGACGTGCAAGTTGAGCGAAATTTTGGGCTCCTGGGTAAACAACAGATTCATGGGCATTTGCCCCGGGATGTACAGAACGCTGTAAAACTGGATCGGCGCATCTACGACGATGTGTTCGTAGACCAGGGGCTTTTCCTGGTCCCCGGAGAGGTGGGTGTAAAATTCGTGGTATTGCTCTTCGGTTATTTCGTTGCGCGGCCGCGTCCACAAAGCCGAAGTATCGTTTGCCTGCTTGCCGCCCACCTTGATGGGATAAGCCACAAAGTCCGAGTGCCTGCGGATGATCTGCTCGAGGCGGTGGACATCCAGGTAATCCTCGCTATCGCTGCGCACATAGATTTTGATCTCGGTACCGCGATCCTCTTTAGTCGCCGTTGAAACGGTGTAATTGCCGGCCCCGGTGGACTCCCACTGCACGGCTTCGGCCTGCGGATCGGCACTGCGAGTAGTGACGACGACGCGATCGGCGACCATGAAAACCGAATAGAAACCCACTCCGAACTGACCGATCAAACTGAGCTTTTGCTCCTCGTCTTTACTAGCCGCGATTTGTTTGAGAAATTCGCTCGAACCGGAGTGGGCAATGGTGCCGATGTTCTGGTTGACCTCGTCGCGAGTCATGCCTATGCCGGTGTCTTTTATGGTCAGTATCTTACTGTCTTTTTCGATCGTTATATCGATTTCGAGACCTGCGTCGGGGTCGACGATTTCGCGGTCTGTAAGCGAGCGGAAATGGACTTTGTCCAGAGCATCCGAAGCATTTGAAATCAATTCCCGGACAAAAACCTCGGAATTGGTATAGAGAGAGTGAATGAGCAAGTGTAAAAGCTGCTGTACCTCGGTCTGGAATTCGCGCTCTTCAACGTCTGCTTTGCCCTGCGCTACCGCGCCAGTGGAATCTGCTGCCATAGTGCTGCTACTCCATTTTGCTTTGGTGAATGATTGAGAAGATTTTTTTGCGTTAGCAATAAGAAAACCAATATCCCCTGCGGGTCAAGTCCATCGTCGAGAAACTTCCGTCTACATAAACACTTGTCCTCTCACCACAGTAACCTATTTTCAGAGAGGAGAGAAAACCATGCCCACAGATGAATACTACGACCTCATCATCGTCGGCGGTGGACCGGCCGGCGCCAGCGCCGCCCTCTATGCTCACCGGCAGGGTTTAAAAACCCTGCTCATTGAGAAGGATAAATTCCCGCGCGACAAAATTTGCGGGGATGCGCTCTCCGGCAAGTCCGTGGCCATCCTGCAGGAACTGGACCTGCTGGACAAGGTGCGCGCCCTCCCTGGCGCCTTCATCCAGACCATTGTCTTTGGCAGCCCGGAGCACACCCATCTGCGCGTCGACCTGCAGGAGCACGACCTCCAGGACATCCTGACTGGAGCAGTCCTGCCCATGGAAGGTTTTGTCATCCGCCGACAGATCTTCGATCACTTCCTTTTTGAAGAGGCCCGCACCAAGGTCTCGACCTGCATCGAAGAATTCAAGGTGCGCAAACTGATTGTAGAAGACGGCCAGGTGCGAGGGGTAAGAGGAAGGCAGGGCGAAAGCGGAGAAGAATCCGAATACCGCGGCCGGCTGGTCCTGGGCTGCGATGGTTTCAATTCCATGGTGGCGCGCCAGAGTGGACTTTACAAACACGAGAGCCGCCACTTGATCGTGGGCCTGCGCTGCTACTACGAAAAGGTCGCCGAGCTGCAGGATCAGATCGAACTCCAATTCGTTGAAGAAGTTCTACCGGGCTATTTCTGGATTTTCCCGCTGGAGAACGGGCACGCCAATATCGGTCTGGGCATAGTCCACAAATTCCTCAAGGAACGCCGCCTGGACCTGAGGGAAACGCTGCAAAAAGTGATCGCCAAACCGGCCTTCAAAGATCGCTTTGCCAACGCCCGTCCCCTGGGAGAACCGGTGGGATGGAATTTGCCCATCGGCAGCAAGCGCCGCCGCATCCATGGCGACGGCTTCCTGTTGCTGGGCGATGCGGCCAGTCTCATCGACCCCTTCACCGGCGAAGGCATAGGCAATGCTTTCTACTCGGCACGCACCGCAGTGGAGACCGCGGTCGAGGCCCTGCAAGCCGATGATTTCAGCGCCCACTTTCTCAAGCGCTACGATCAGCGCCTGCAGAATGCCCTGGCGGACGAGTTGAAAATCAGCACCCGCCTGCAGCAACTGAACCGCTGGGCACCCCTCATGAATCTGGTGATCCGCAAGGCCGCCAAGAACCGGGAACTGAGCAACTTGATATGCGGCATGCTCGCCAACGCCGTGCCCAAAAAACACTTCATCAATCCGCTCTTTTATCTGAAGCTACTGCTCAAATGAGGGCATCTATTTCCGCTGTGCATTGACCCTCTTCTGCCAGCCTGCCAAACCTTTTCAGCCAGGCCTACCGGCTAGAAGAGATGCCCAAACGGTTTAAATCGCCATCCCCAAAAATCCCCCATCGACGCGAATATCGGTGCCGGTGACAAAGCTGCTGGCCTCCGCGGCCGCCAGAAAAACTGCCGCACCCACTATTTCTTCAGGTGCGCCGAAGCGGTTCATCGGGGTATGCTGCAAAATTTGCTGTCCCCGCGGCGTCGGGCGGCCGTCCGCTTCGAAGAGAAGTCGCCTATTCTGCTCAGCGGGAAAAAATCCCGGCGTGATGGCGTTGACCCGCACCCCTTGTTCAGCCCACTCGCGCGCCAGAAAGCGGGTCAGGCTCAGCACCCCGGCTTTGGCCGCCGAATAGGTACCCACCCGCGATAGGGGGATTTGGCCCGAGACCGAGGCGATGTTGATGATGCTGCCCTTGCCCTGGGCCACCATGGCCGGACCGAATTCCTGGCAGGGCAGAAAACCCCCGCCAACCAGGTTGAGAGCAAAACTATCCTGCCAATCTTCGAGCGCGATCGCTTCAAAGGGCAACTGCGGGGTAACCGTGACCCCGGGGCTGTTGCCCCCGGCCGCGTTGACCAGAACTGTGACCGCACCCAGTTCCTCGGCCACGGCCCGATGAGCCTCTTTGAGGGAATCCCCGCTGGTCGTATCGCAAGATACAAAAATCGCCTGGCCACCCTCTTTCCCGATCTGTTCAACGCGCTGGTTGCCGCGCTCGTGGTTGCGGCCCAGCACCCCGACGCGGGCGCCGGCCGCCGCCAGGCCTGCAGCCATGGCGCCGCCGAGCACTCCGGTGCCGCCGATTACCGCGGCGACTTCATGGCGCAAGTTAAAAAGCTGCATTTTTTCCTTTCTGTATTTTCAGTAGCCGAAAGCCCGCGCCACCAGGCCGATGCCGCCCCCGAATACATTGCCCCACACGATCAGCCAGCCCAGGTGTTCGCGCATGACCTCTTCCATCATCTGCCGGACCACCGCGGGCGTCAACTCCTCCAGTTTGGCAGTCAGCAACTGATCCACCTGCTGGCGCAGGCTCTCTACATCTAAACCGGATTTGGCCATCTCCGCCGCCAAGCGGGGCGCCAGTTCGCTCCCCAGACTACGGACGAACTGCTTGACCATCGGTTTGACCGTGGCCGTGCCCACCATTTTCAACATGGCCCCGGCGGGAGTGGCCTGCAGCTCCTCCAGCTTGCGCTCGACAATTTCGTCGACCTCGTCGGAATCAAGCAGCTCGAGCACTTTTGCCTCCAGCCCGGGATCGTCTGAGAGCGCATCCATGCGCCCGGCAAAAAAGCGCTCCAGGTACTCGACGTCGAAGAAATGGTGCAAAATCAG